>JALOCB010000023.1 GCA_023227985.1 Candidatus Omnitrophota bacterium
CCAGGATATATAAAAAACCCCTTGCGTTGTACGCGGCGTGGTCCGCCGGGTCATTTTTTATTTTACTGTCGAGGCCCAAAACGGCCTGTTCCAAAAGTCCGGGCTGCCTGTAAACAACCCACCGGGCATAAAAGATTTTCAAATAATACAGTTGGTGGACATTAAAAACAAGCACATAAGCGTGCAACGCGTCCGCCCGTTTTCCCGCCTTATCCTGCGCAGCGCCCCTAAGGAACATCGCCAGATGTATGCTGGGATCAAGGTATACCGCGTCCACATACATATTCATCGCGTTTTCATAGTCGCCTCTCAAGGAATATGAGATCGCTTGCCGCATTGACTCTTTGGCGGTATAGGGCTTAGTTAATACCTGATTGCCGGAAGCCGCTTGATTTTCCGCCGGATCCCCGGGGGATGCGGCTGTTTGTCCGGAATTGACTGGTTGGCCGTCAATGCTCTCAATGTCGATCAAATAGTAGGTAAGGGGCACGCCGAAGAAATCAACTTTTATATAACTATCGCCTTTTTCAAGGATCTTCCCTTCGACCTTTTCCCCGGTCTTCAAGATTACCGTCTCGGCGCGAACAGGCGCTGGGCTCATAGGGGAAAGAAGCAAAAAGGCCAATATTAACATTAGGTTTCTCATACTCATACCCTCCTTATAGCACAAAAAACACGGTCTGTTAAGCGTTTTTTAGAAAGCGGAATAGATAAATAAGAACGGCTCATACTCCGCGCAATAAAGGTATAAAATGATGCAAACGATCACCGCGGCCAAGAAGCCGGTTACGACCCAGGAATCCCAAAAAACCCGTTTTTTCATACCACCGCCTTAGCTATATCCTGCGGACCTTGCCCGAACGGGTCCTGGGGATCCGCCCTACTATATGGATGCGCCGGGGGAACTCATGCAAACGCAGGCGCTGCTTGCAGAATTCCCGGATCGTTATTTGCGCGGTTCCCTCATCAACCCCGCCGTTAACGCAGACGTAATAATCCAGGCCGCCACGAACGCGCCGCGCTATGATATCTTTTATAATGCGGCATTCTTTTAGCCTGTTTTCCACATCCGGGATCGAAACCCATTTACCCGATCGTTTGAATACCAGGTTCATCCGGCCGGTCAGATACACAAACCCGTTCTTTATGCGCCCGGTATCATCTGAAAAGCACCAACCGTCCACGAACCGCTCGCGGGTCAAGGGCAGGTCGTTATAATACCCCGAGGCTAATGTCGGTCCCGTATACGCAAGCTGCCCCTGCCGGGTAAATCGCACGCCAAACCCTTCAACAACTCTTCCGCAGCTCCCGGGCTTTGCTTTGGCCGGGATATTCGAAATGAACGAGTGGAACATTTCCGTGGACCCGTAACATTCAACCAAAGGTATACCGAACAACCGCTTCCACCGCCTTAACATATCCGCCGGCAACTTCTCCCCCGACGAAACGCAAACCCTGACTGAGCAAAACATCCCCTTGATCTCCTGCGCATGCTCTAAAAGAAGGCCATATATCCCGGGGACAGCGAACAGTATTGTCGGAGAACGCCTCAATATCTCGATGAACGAAAAAGCATTTGGCACGGTCCGGGACACTATGACGCTTCCCCCAGCCTGAAACGGAAAAAACAGGCTGTTGCTCAAGCCGAAACTGGAATACATACTTGAGAATGAAAATAAAATATCGGCTGGCCGCACCCTCAGGATTTCCCGGGAAAAAGCGTCAACCAGCATATCCTTATACGCGTGGACAACCCCCTTGCTCCGGCCGGTCGTCCCGGACGAAAACAATATCAACCCGGGATTATACCTGTCCACCGCTGAATTAACACGGCTTACCCTCTGTTGCTTTATTAAAGAAATAAAATGATCTGATGAATCGTCTTCGGATATCTTTAGAAACCGCGGGTCATGGAACACCTTGTATGCCCCGCTGGTACACAATACCCGGTCAGGTTTGGCTGTTGCCAGGGCCCTCTTCCATTCATCCGCGCCGGATCGGGGATCGAACGGCGCCACGGTTATCCCCAGCCGGATACACGATAAAACAGCGGCGATAAAATCGATCGAATCATACAGGGCCAACATAACCACCTGCCCCGGCAAAACTCCTTTATCGGTCAAAAAGGAGCAGAATCTGGACGAGAGTTCATCAAGATCATCATAGGAATATCGTTTGCCATCCGCATAAACAGCGGTTTTTCCATCCTTGCAATGATTGACGATAAGCGCATTATATACGGAATCGCATAGTTTCTCCCTGAGGACCGACCGTGAAGAAGCGCGCAACCCGGCTTTGGCGACAACGGCAAAAAGGGCATCTTTGGGCCTGTACCTTTTTTCTTTGTAAATGATGTACTTTTGCTCCTGATTACGCGGAGTGCCGTCATGCAGCGTGACAGAATTGCATCCTGCCATAAGCCCGGACAACTGGGCGCCTTTTGCCGCCAGTTCCAGGGCGCTGGTCGCGGGGATCACCGCCCGCGGGCACAATATCCTTAAAATCGCGATGAAATTCAACGCGGTATTCACATCCCCGGTCCCGGAGCCGGCGAATTGAGACAGGTTATTAGGAATAAATACCGATGTGCTGCACATAGGGATATCCATTTTCTTCAAAAGCACGATATCATCGGCAAGGCTCTCAAAGGTTTGGCCGGGCAAACCGGTAATATTGCCCGAACTTACCTGGAAGCCGAGCCGCTTAAGAACGGCGATATGCGCCAGCCTATTGCGCAAAGAATCGGAAGGTTTTATTTTCTTATACAAAGCCGGATCAGACGTTTCAAACTTCAGCAGGTATCTTTGAACGCCGATATCCCGCAACCTCTTATATCTGTCGATATCCAAATTACCGAGACTGCATATGATCGCGCAATCCCGGTACCTGCCCCTTACCTGCTTTAGCGCGGCATATAACCGTTCGAACAACCGCCCCGGCCCCAATTCCCCGGACTGAATCATTATTATCCTCCGGCCGCGCGCGTAGAGCCTGTCGAAGCGGGCCAGGAATTCATCTGTCCCCATGCAATACCTTTTAACCGATGAAAACCTGTTCATGCCGCAGAATTTACATTCCTGCCTGCACACGTTGGAATATTCAATAACACTGCGGACCTCAACCTCGCCGGAGAACACCTCATCCCGGATCCTGCGCGCGCGCAGGAACAGGTCCGTTTGGATGCGGCCGCGATACTGCAACGCATTTACAATGCCGGATTTCCGGCTAAAATCAAAACCGGGGATTTTTTTCCTCACCCTGCCCCTTCCTTCCATTTTTTTTCTCCTCAATCAGGGAGACGATCTTATCGACAGTATCAAAATTATCGATATCGATATCGCTCGGCTTTAGGCGGACGCAAAAATCCTTCTCGATATACGCTATAAGTTCCAGCATCCCGAAAGAATCGATTATATTTGCCGCAAAAAGGGATTCACCATCGCTTAACGCGGCCCTGCCGTTCAAGAACTTCTTCGCGATAAACTCCTTGAGCTGTTTTTTGTAATCATCCCGCATTACGCCCTCCAGGTAAAGATGCGCGCAAATACCGCAAGACATCCTCCCATATCGAACATCAGGAAAACAGACCCCAGGCTCACGAACGAGAATGTGGCCAACAACGCTAAAACGCCAGAGAACGCGTTACCCTGCATCCTGTTGAGCGCCGGGACCTTCTTTTTTGCGAAACGGAACGCCATCCACAAGAATATGCCCGCGCTGTTATATATCGCGGCGCCCAGAAAATTCAGGGACAATCCATGCCAAAGGTGGAATACAAGCATTGACGCAAGGATGCCGATATATATCTTCCCCGGGGAAGCCGCATACCCGAATATCGGCAGAAAAAAATAGTCGCGTATCCACGTATATAAAGAAATGTGCCAGCTCCTCCAGAACATAGCGATGTTTTTCTGAAGGAACGGCTTATTGAAATTTTCGACTATGCGGTAACCGAATAATCCGGCAACACCTAACGCCATATCCGTGTATCCGGAAAAATCCATATAAACCCGAAGCATCAGCCCGTATACCGAAAGGATAACCGCTATCCTGCTGTGCGCCTGCGCAGAGATCAAAACCGGCATAACCACCCTGGCGATGCTATCGGCTATAAACGCCTTCTTTACCAATCCCAGGGCGATACGGAACAAGCTATAGTTTAAATGGGGGATCTGCGCCCCTATCTCGCGCGGTTGCCGAGACTGTTCGTAAAAAACAGGGAACCGCTCGATAGGTCCGCAGAGAAAGGTCGGGAAAAACAGGACATAAGCGGAAAGGTCGAGGAATGAAGTATTGACGATCTTGCCCTTATAAACCTCCGCAATATAATGCACGAGCCTGAATATTATATAAGAGAACCCGATCGGCAACAGGAGCCCTAACTCCTTAACCTTCGGGATAACCGGTATTAGCGAGCTTGCTTTTAAAAGAGCGGCGGAATATTTCAAGAAGCAAAGATTGCCAAGCAGCCAAATGACGGCCATTTGCAGGGCCAATTTCTTCGACGAGGGCCTTCGCGCAATGATCTTGCCGGCCCAATACACCGCCAGTGTATTCAAAAGCGCGTAGAAGGCATACAGGCTGCCGAAAAAAAAGATAAAAATAAGGCTGCACGCCAGAATCAATGCCAAGCGCGCCCGGGTCGTCCGCAAAGACCAGTATACGATCACGCTTACGATCAGTGCAATAAGGGCTTCAAGCAATACCATAATGATCAGAGGGCATAATATTTCAGGATAGAAGCCGCTACCGTATCCGCTAATAAACGGTTGCCTTCGGCGGTGCAATGCCCGGACTCGCCGGCAAACATGTCCTCAAAATATTCCCGGTAACCGTGCTCCCGCACCGCCTTTTTAAATACTTCTTCATTATCGACAACTATGACATCTTTTTTAAGCCGGCCTACCATTCTTCTTAACAGTGCTGCGCTTCTCATCGGATATTGCACGCACATTAAAGGGACCCGGTGTCTGGCGGCTATAGACCTCACTCTCTTGAAATTACGCTTGCTCCCCGGGAGATTATGGCTCAGGCGCAACAGGTTTGCCTTCTCATAATACACCCGCGCCGAATCATGATCGCCGTTTTGTTCGCACAGTATCGCCAGACCGCCCGATATATCGGGATTTCGCGGATTCAATTCCATCGCCTTCTTAAATGACATTTCCGCCTCTGCGGGCCTGTTCTGCCCCAAATAACACCACCCCAATACAATATAGGCCTCATCCGCATATCTGTTGATATCGACAGCTTTCCTAAGCAATCTCTGCGCTTGCGCGTATTCCCCTGATTTCAGATAAAATATCCCGAACTCGGTATGCTCGCGATAACCTACGGGGTTAAGCGCGATCGCTTTTTGAAAGGATTCGATAGCCGCGGCGCGCTGGCCTTTTTCTTTATAAGACCAGCCCATTCGTGTAAACTTGCTGTAGTCAAACCGGAGGAAGCCGTCGTTTATGCCCATCATAACAACAGCCATATCCGGGGCGTAACGTTCTATTTGATCCGAAAAAGCATCCGCGATATCAAAGGTTGTCGCCTCCGCCTTGCCGGCGTTTATGACACGGAAACGCACGCGTTTGCCGTTCTTATTCAATATCCGCTCTAACTGCGCCGGATAAGACTGGCCGCCGCCTTGAACGGTTGTCGAGTCCCCCAGGCACAGGATGCGCAGTTCTTTTTCCGCATAGACCTTGCTGTTTTCTCCCAGGGCCAACGAATTACCCAAAGGCATCATCCCCAGGGATATAACAGCGCACCAAAGCAAACAATTTGACTTTGTCATTTTAATAACGCGGGGCCTTACAGGCTGCGGGATACCGGCTCAGTCTCAATTTCATCCCTTCTATCGTAAAGTATGGGTTTGCGGCGGATGACCGGATATCAGGTCGCGTATAGCAGCGCTCCCTGGAAAAACGAATGATACCCGCACATATAATTAGCGGCGCTGGATACATACACGTTATCATTGACGTAATCGCCGGCGTTCAAAAAAATCAGCGCGGTTTGGCTGGTCGACGAATCATAATTACCCATATTCTGGCCGAATATGGTATACCCCCCGGAATTCCCCGTGCGGCCGGCGCCATTACTGTTACCATTGACCCCAAAAACATGGTGTATATACGCTGCACCGGAATTCGAGGAATAAATATAATGGCTGGCCACAAAGATATACACCCCGGTCACCGGAGCGGTGAACCTGCCGTTAGCAGTGCTATACCAGCCTCCGCTGTTCCCGGCCAACACACGATTATGAACAACATTTATCCATCCTGAACCCGACCGCCAGCAATCGGTCGACGACGCGGCGAACCAGGGATTCTGGGCCCTGATGGTCCCGTTAACATCCAGCTTTTGGACCGGGGTGGTAGTGCCAATGCCGACATTGCCTTCTACCAGCAGATTATTATCCGCGACATTGACGCCGCTGCCGGAATAAGTTGTCCCGATCTTCATCCGGCGGCTGGTCAAAGCGAGATAATCGCCGTAAGGAGAAGGATAATACGTGGTTATAGCAATAGTCTCATTCTCGGCAAAAAGCAGCGCTCCGGGAATGAGAATAGAAATAATAAGCAACGCTATTACGGCTTTTGATCTAAACATATCCGCCTCCGCAATGAAAATCTGTTAGAAAAATCAAGTCGCGAATAATAACGCCCCTTGGAAAAAAGAATAAGCCCCGTACATATAAGTAGCCGCGCTTGATAAATATACATTGTCATTCACATAATCGCCGGCATTTAAGTAGAGTATCGCGCTGATACTGGTCGAGGAATTGTAGGTAGACCAATTCTCGGCGAATATGGTATACCCTCCGGAATATCCCGTCCGTCCGGAACCGTTCCAGTTGCCGTTAACGCCGAAAACATGATGGATATACGGCACACCGGCCTGAGCCGCATAGATATAATGGCTGGCTGTAAAAAAATAGACCCCTCTTACCGGGGCATAGAATCTGCCGGTTTGAGGGTCATACCAGTTATACTTATTCCCGCCCAGGGGGCGGCTATGACGAACGTTTATCCAGCCTGCCGGTCCTGACCGCCAGCCGTCTGTTGACGAGGCTACAAACCAGGGATTCTGATTCCTGATGATCCCGTTGACATCGAGTTTTTGGGTCGGGTTAGGCGTGCCGATGCCGACATTGCCTTCTACCAGCAGGTTATTATCCGCGGTAATGATGCCGCTGCCGGAATAAGTTGCCCCGATCTTCATTTGATCGCTGACCAGCGCGCTATAACTGCCGTAAGGGATCGGATAATAAGCTGTTAAAGTAATAGTCTCATCTGCGGCAAAAAGACGGACTCCGGAAATGGAAACTAAAATGATAAAAAATAATATTATGACTTTTAACCTGGGCATATCCCCCTCCATGCTCACAATCAGAATAGGCAGTTTAATATATTATAAACTCCGCGTTTTCATTGTCAATTACTATTAGGGGATATTGACAAATGCCTTGTTGTAACCTGTTGCGGCGGGATAGGTTTCGGCGCGAGGAACCGTCCCCTTGATTGACAAAAAGAATAGATAGTAGTAAACTAAGTTCACCTTAACCGGATGGAATAAAATGATCAGCGTAGTAATAATAACCTATAACCGCAAATTACTTCTGAAAGATTGCCTGAACAGCGTGCTCGGCCAAAATAATTGCCCGGATTTTGAGATTATCGTGGTCGATAATCATTCTTCCGACAGGACCGCGGACCTTATCCGGGATAATTTCCGGGAGCGCTTAAGGCTTATACCCTGCGAAACAAGATTAAGCCTGGCCGAAGCAAAAAGGCTGGGGCTCAATGCCTGCGCAGGCGATATTATCGCTTTTACCGACGACGACTGCCTGGCCGGAAAAAACTGGCTGAAAGAGATCAACCTGACTCTCTCGCGCAACGATTTTTGCGGGGGGCCAACTTTGCTTAAAGATATTTCCCTGCCCCGCTGGTGGAACGGATCTTTGAACTGGATGATCGGGATCAATACCCTTCCCGGCGTTAAATTCCCGCCGCTGGGCGGTAACGCGGCTTTCCGCAAATATGTCCTGGACCGCGTCGAAAAAGACGCCCCGCCCCGGGAACTCCTGCCATACGGAGAAGATAACTGGCGGATCCGGAAAGCCCTGGCAGCCGGATTTTCCCTGGGGATCAACAAAGACATGGTCGTTTACCATCAGATCCCCCAAAAAAAATTAACCCTTTCCTTTTTATTCCAAAGGAGCGCTCAGGAAGGCCGCTGCCTGGCTAACTATGATAAAAAAACCCGGGATATCGCTTATAATTTATTCTCCATCCCGGCGAACCTTTTGCGCTCCTTGTTTTTCCTTGATCTGAACCGTTTTTTCCGGATGATCGTTAATCTGTCTTATTTGATCAACCGCTTAAAACGCCCTAAAAATGAACGATAGGCTAAAAAGGATCCTGCCGGGGCTATTACTCTCTTGCCTCATCGCGTTCCACGTTATCAACAACCTTATCTGGCTGAACATAGACACATCGTTCCTGAAACTCGATTCCTGGAGGGAATGGGACTACAGCCTGAGGGTGTTCGATTTTCTCAAGTCCCTGTCGCATTTCCCGCATTTCAGTTCCTTATCCACGATCGCCCCGCCATCATGGCACGGGATATTTACGGGATTTATCATTGCCCCGTTCTACCTCATCTTCGGCCCGGGCCAGGATGCCGCGGTATTGATAAACTCAACCATTTTCCTGACTTTGCTGATCCTGTCCGTTTACGCGTTAGCCAAAAAGATCTCCGGCAACGATCAGCGGGTCGGGATATTCGCCGCGTTCCTGGTCAGTTTCTATCCGCTGATCTTCAATCACACGCGGCTGTTTATGCTTGATTTGCCGCTGGCCGCCATATTCAGCGCCGGTTTATACTTTTTGATCGCTTCCGACCGCTTCACCGACAAAAAAAACTCACTTGCCTTCGGGATATGCCTGGGCCTGGGGTTATTGACTAAATTCAACTTTATCCTTTTCATTGCCGGCCCTCTGTTTCTTTCGTTATGCCTGGGCCTGCGCGAAAAAAAGGATAAAACCAGGACCGCCGCGAAAAACATCCGCATCCTGGCCCTGGCCGCGTTCTCCTTATCGGCCTTATTTTATTTTTCGCGCTCCGGCGACATCCTCCAGCGCGTACGCGGCCTGACCTGCGGTGACATAATGCGCGCTTACCGGATACAATTCCCGGAATTTATCGTCTTAAAGATATCCTGGCTGGTCGCTTCACTGGCTACCGCGATATCCGACGGGATGTCCTTTATATTATTCCTGTCTTTTCTCCTGGCGGTTTATCCTTTCTACGGATCTAAAACCAAAAACAAAGCCGAATTATCATTAACCATAGGGATCCCGCTTTTTACCTATATATTCATACTTATCCTGGACCCGGGAAGCATGTTACGCTACAGCCTGCCCATTTTACCCGTGGCCGCGGTCATCACCGCTATCGGGCTGCTCCGTTCGCGCTCCGGCAGGATCTGGGCAGGGTTCATATCCGCAGCGGCGATCCTGCAATTCTTTGCGGTATCCTACGGCATCCCGGCATTGCCCCAAAAAACCGGCTTTTGCCTTAATCGAAACAAGCCTTTCGCTTTCGACCTTGTTCTTTTCAAGCAAAAACTCGAGGTCAACCCTTACCGCCAGGATAAATCCTCCCACCCCTCCAGATCAGACTGGAAAGCCGGGGATGTTTTCAATATCATAAAGAAAGACGCCCCGTCCGGAAAGCATATAAAAATACTAATGCTTAGCTCCCCCCCGGAGATATATGAGGCTATCTCCGCGATGATAGCGCTTAACAAAGAACGCGTAAGCATACTTACCATAAATATGGTCGAGCCGTTTTATATAAAACGCTTTGCCCCTTTGGGGGAATTATGCCTTATAACCGATTATCTGCTTATTCTCGACCGCAAAACAGCCCCTAAGCCCGACCGGCCCAGGACCGAGTGGGAAAGAAAGATCGCGCAAGCCCAGGAGGTCTTTTACCGGAATATCGACAAGTTCACATTATTGGAAAGCGTGCGCCTGCCGGACAATACAAACCTGCTGGTCTATAAAAATACCGCATATCCCGGTTCAGCCGGGTCCAGAACGGCGCGCAGCGGGGGATTAAAAGCGGTTTTTGATTCCGGAAGCTGCAGGATATTCTATAACGGCGTTGAGATAACCCGGGGCCTGGGCTTGTTCTCCGCGGTCTTATCCCAGCAATCCTGGCGGGATTCACTGGAAGCGGTCTGGAGCGTCAAAAAAGAAGGCGATTCGCGATTGATCGCCTCAGGCAGATGGATGTTCGCTCCGGTAAAACAAATATGGGTGATCGATGTATTCCCCGGCAAGATAACCTGGCGGATAAAGCTGGAGGGGGAAAATAACGTTAAGATCAAAGCAATCGACTGTAAACTGATGCTTTCGGATAAATACAAGGTATTGACGGCTTCAACCGGCATCCAAAAGGCGCTTGACTTCAGGTACGCTGACGAACCGTGCAAAAGGGTCTGGGCAGGCAGCGGCAGCGATACAATGACCTTTACACCGCGGCCGGAGGATAAGCTTTCCTTACCAAAGATAACCCTCGCCGCGGACCTGCTGCCCGCCGGCTCTATCTCTGTCGCGGAACTCTCCGTTCAGCCCTCTGAAAGAGCGATCACCGCCGGATTTTACAAAAAGAACGGCCTTAGCGACAGCAACTTTCAACCCGGGAAGTCGCAGGATTTCAGGATCGAACTGCTATTTGATCAGAATTAGCCCCTTGGCTCAAACATCCTCATACAACTCGATGCTTTCATAAATATCACAGTCAAAATCGCACCTGCACCTTCCGTCGCGGATATACCGGCGCATTTCTTTAGCGGCAGAAGAAACCCAGATATCGGAAAAGTTGTCGCGCAGAATATTGCCCACAGGCTCGCTTGTCCAGCAAAACCCCACTGAACCGTCGCTGGACAGTTTCACGGTAGTTATACCTTTATAACAGGGCATCCTCTTCTCTTTTCCTGTAAGGGGATTAACATCCCTCTTGACCACATCTGCGACCTTGCCGACAAGCCAGGGCATCTTTTGCCTGAAGGCATCCCTTTCTTTCTCGGACAAATTAAAAGCGCTGTTCACGGAATGATACGCGGTCTTAAGGAACGTCTGGGTAAAATAACCAAAACCGTTCTTTTTAGCGAATTCGCTGACCTCAAAAAGGTCATCCGGCGTAACCATTTTAGAGATCACCGAAGCCAGGGTTATACTGACAGAGGGGTATTTCTTTTTTAATCCGGCAAGGTTCGCCAATACTTTTCTCATAACGGATAATTTGAATCCGCGCAGTTTTTCGAATTTTTCCGGATCCAGGGTATCCACGGATACATTCAGGGCGGTTACCCCCAGTTCAACCACCTTTTCGGCAAAATCAGGGTCCTGGAAACGAAAACCGTTAGTGCACAACAGAATGTCTTTGATCCCGGATATGCGGGCATATTCCAGGACCCGTTCGAAATCGGGATAAACAGTAGGCTCACCTCCGGTCAAATTAAGCTTAGGCGGTCTTTGACCGCATAAAACGTCAATAACCTGCGCGATAGACTCAAAGGTGAGTTTGCTCCCGGACTTCTTCTGGTGCCAGCAATACGCGCAGTTTGTATTGCAGGCGGTGGTTATGCAGATATCCAGCCTGACCGGCGGCAGGTAAGGAAAACATTCCCGGTACGACTTCTCCAGCAGCGCCCTTATTTCCCCCCTATTCTTATTCGGCATATTTATTGAACGCCGGGATCAATGATCTGATCATCCGCACGTCTTCTTTATCGATACCCTTGATGATATACATTACCGGCAGATAAATGACCGGGGAAACCAGCACGGATATCCAGAACATCTCCCGCAGAGGATACACGCACAAAAACATCACCAACGAGCCGCAAAGCGGCCTTAGCGAATAGTATAACATAGATCCCGAATAAGGCCGGGTGGTTTTGATGAAATATCCCATTACCGGGCCTACGGCATACGAGAACAGGCTGCCGGCGGCTGCGCCGACAAAACCGTATTTAGGGATCAGGACCAGGTTTAAGATCAAATTCACGGCAGCAGAAGTACCGGTAAAGACCGGATCGAGTATCTGTTTATTGGTAGCGATCAAAATAGCGTTATTGACCACCCCGATAAAAACAAAAACCTCAGCCCAGATAAGAATGGATAATGCGGGTCCGGACGCGGCGAATTCCGCCCCGTAAATGAGAGATATTATCCTGCCGGAGAAAATGCTCCCCCAGACCGCTAACGGGATTATCAAAAATAACAGGTATTTAAAACTCGCCCGGTAGATCCTGGTGATCTTTTCCGGACAATCCCTGAAGTAGGCGGACATTAACGGCAATATGGATACCTTCAAAGCAACCGGGATAATGCTTAACATCTCGGCTAATTTTACCGCGGCCGCGTAAGCCCCCACCTCTTGCGCCCCTCTGAAGCGTAAAAGCAACACCTGGTCGATACGATGGTAAATAAAGATAAATAGCGCTGTCAAAAGCAGCGGCCAGGACTCCTGAAATATCAATTTCCATAACTTGAGATCGATCCTGAATTCCGGCCTGATCAATTTGCCGGCGTAATGCCTGATAAACCCAAATGCGGCAAAAGACAAAATAAGGGATAATACATAAAAATGCAGCAAGCCGGCCTTTAAATAAATCACAATATAAAGCCCAAGCAAGGTAGCAGCCAGTATTATAAGGCTGATCAGTTTAAAATACCAGATCCGGAAATTAACTTCAAAGATAGTTTCATATGAGCTGCCCAACGAGGCCATTATCAGGCTTATGGAAGTAAAAAAAGCGAGCTGCACCACATCAAACGGAGATCTAGCGGCCCATACAGCTATCCACAGGGCAATAACGGAAACAAACGCGAACAAAAGCCTGATGATCAGCCCGTTACCGATAATAACCGGGGAGTTCCCCTTATCCCGGGACATTTCCCGGACCAGGATAGGCCTGATCAAAAGGTTATCGGTTGAACTGAAAAAGAAAAAGAAAACCGCCAAGAAGGATATTTTCCCGAAACCGTCCTTGCCGAAATACCTGGCCAGAGAAACGAATAATGCAAAATTCAGTATATTTTCGGCGATATACCCTGCGATGATCGCGCCGCTGTTCCGAGCTATTTTTCGCGCTATAGACATTATTTCACGTTCGTTTAAAACCCCGGAATTTTCCTATAAAATACCCGCAGAAACAGCCTAGGACAAAAAAAACCGACTTAAGATAATCGTATATGGCATACCTGAAACTATCCGCGATACTTAGGCCTTTGCCGTAATAATATAATCCGTAGAACGGTATCTTGATGAACCGAAGGATCGTTTTTAGATTGGCTATAAAGATAAAAAACAATTTTACGAGCATCTTTAAGAAATAAAACGGCCATTTCAGCCTTGAAACAGATACCAGGTCCCACTTCGACATTTTTCGAGCCATTAAAAAAGACTGGCCTTTGCCATAATTGAAATAAGTCCGCGTAAATTCCGATAAGTTCTGCTTGTGTGCGTTATACACCACCGCTTTATGGTTAAATTGGAAGATATAACCTTTTTGCTTCAGGCGATAACATAAATCCGGCTCTTCGCCGCCGGGAAAATCAAAGCGTTCATCAAAACCTCCTGCCGCGATAAGGCAATCCCGGCGAAAAGAAGCGTTACCGGTTATCAAATAAGCTATCCCTCCGGGATCTATCTTAGGAGTCCGGTTCATTTTCACATAAGCGCAATACCGGCTTACCTTTGAGCCTGTAGGCAGGGCCTCGATCACGCCGCCGGCCCCTGCCACATTATCCGACGCGTATCCCCTCAGGACCTCTTCCAGCCAGTCTTTCTGCGGGACGCAATCGGAGTCGATGAACGCCAGTATATCCCCGCGGGAATATTTTATACCCAGATTCCGGGCGGACGAAGGCCCTTTGTTCTTTTGATAAAAATATTTTATATCCAAACCCGCCGGTTTGCGGTAAGACTCGAGCCATTCCCCCAGCCCGTCAGTCGATCCGTCGTCGATGATCATTATCTCAAATTTATCCCGCGGATAAGTCTGCGCGCATAATGCCGCCAGGCATATTTTAAAATTATCCTTATCGTTATATACCGGTATTATAACCCCGGCAAAAACAGGATCAATCATACGGCAACGCTCCAGGCGAATAAAACCTTTTGAACAGATATTTCATATCCTCCCAAAAACAATAAAAAACCAACCAGGAATCTACCGCCAAAAGGCCATAATCATCATTGGCGTAATCCTCCCGGAAAAAGATCTCGGAGATATCCACGTAATCGGATAAGCCACCGATGCGCATGGCGATCTCCCTTAATATGCCTTTTTCCCGGAGCTCGTTATATTTGCGGTAATAACACTGCCTTACCCAGAAACTGCGCAAAACGGATATGACCTTATCTTGGCGCAAATGCCCGACAACCGCCAGGGGATTGTACGCCATCCGCAAACCGCATTTATATATCCTTTCAGAGAGATCAATATCCTCGTAATTAGTTTTGAATCCCTCATTATACAGGCCGGCTTTTATGACCGCGCTTTTCCTGAAAACGCTGTTATTCCCGTATAAGAACGGCGGGTCATAAAGAATATCTTCACCCCAAGACTGCTTCATGTGCCGGGCCCGCCATTTATCCGCCAGGCCGGATGTATTTTTTTCCAAAAGCCTGCCTGCAATCCCGGAGACATCCCCTTCGGTAAAACAGCGCATTAATTCCGCCAGCCATTCCGCAGAAGCGGCGCAATCGGCGTCCAACGCGGCGACGAATTCATTGCGCGACTCCCGAAAAGCGGTATTCCTGGCCGCAGCCAGGCCCTTATTCCGGTTATGGCTGATCACCCTTACCGGGTAATCCCCGGCGATCGCCATCGTGCTGTCAGTCGAGCCGTCGTCAACAACCAGTATCTCGTCGATCTTATAGGTCTGCCGCACAACGCTGTCCAGGCATCTTTTTAAATACCTTTGGGCGTTATAACAGGGGATATATAAGCTTACCTTTTCCATATTTACGGCCTTTTAAGCGAAACGTATAAACCGGCCAGCGCGTCGATCACGCCTTCCCATCTGTAATTTTCAGCCGCCCTCGTCCTGGCTACCGCCCCTTTCTCCGCGCAAACAGATGAGGCATCGATAAGTGATTTGATCTTGTCTCTTAGGTCAATATGGTCTCCGGGCCTGAAATACACCGCCGCGTCTCCGGCGATCTCGGCGCATTCAGGGATATCCGCGGTGACCGGGCAAACCCCGTAGCTCATCGCCTCCAGCAAAGACAGCGGCGAGCCTTCAACCTCGGACGGGAGGACAAAAATATAAGCCCGTCGATATAGATCATCAAGTTGACCGGCGCCGACCCGGCCCGGAAATTTTATTTTATCATTCCCCGCCGCGATATCACGCAGGTAAAAAGCGTATTTAGGGTCGGAGCCGGGCCCCCCGGCGATAACCAGGTCCATATCCGGGCGGATATCGTTATAAGCCCGGATCAGGCAATCGACACGTTTTTCCGGGACAAGCCTTCCGGTAAAAAGTATTATATCCCTTTGCTTGAACCCGGGGCCGGTCGATATTTCCGGGGTACTAACCGCGTTAGGGATATAGCGGGCCTTCTTTCCGAACCGGGATTCATAATATTTCTTGAGTGTCCGGGACACGGTTATGGTCTTATTCGGAAAAAAGACCGCCGTGAATTCGCAGAGTTTTAAGAATGATCTGGCGAAGGCATTCCACTTTTTTCTCTTCCAATCCAAGGAGTGTATTGTTACTACGGTCTTTTTGCCGGACAATCTGGGCAGAAAAGAAAAAAAAGACGGGCCTAATGCCTGATAATGCACAATATCCGCCTTAATGAACAAAACATGCAGGCTGGAAAGCAGCGCGTGGATAAAAGCGCCGAGGTATTTAGTGTTAAGCGTGGGGATATAGATCAACCGGATATTTTCCGGTAAAGGATGATTTGCCGTTGTCCCATCAGGCCGGCAATAAACGATTATTTCGTGGCCCCTTTCAGCCAAACGACAGGCGGTATCATGGACCGCTATCTCCACCCCGCCATACCTGCTGAAAAAACCCCGTGTCCCGATAAAAGCGATCCTCATATTTACGATGGGCTGAATATATAGGTTATCAATTTTTTTAAAGCGCTTAGCCTGGGCCAAAACTTTCGAAAAAAACCCGGGGCGAAAACCTGGCTGCAGATGAACCCAAAAGACAGATATTGGCGAAGATAACATCCCCTGACCATCGACTTGAGTTTTCGCGCGCTGATCAGCGGCAGATCCAGCAACCCGGCTCTTATGTTATCCTCAGGCGAAAAATCATTCTTAAGCCAGCCCTTCTGCCGCGCGGTCCTGTATAAGCGTGTATTCGGCAAAGGCATAGCGACGCTGTAATGGATGAACCGCGTCTTAAGCTTTCTCGCCTCTTTAACGCTGTAACGCAGGCTGGATTCTGTTTCCAAGCCGGAGGCGCCGAATAAAACGGATATCTCAGGCTCGATCCCGCACTCGCGCAATAATTTTACCGCTTTCAAAGCATCTTCCACCGCCATATCTTTGCCTGTATCATCCAATATCCGCTGGTCAAACGACTCTGTGCCCGTATAAACCAGCCGGCATCCGGCTTCACGCATTGCCAAAAGCATCGGCTTATCCTTCAAGTGATCCGCCCTGGCGCAGCAGATCCATTCCAGGCCGAGGCCCTTGATCCCTTCGCAAACAGCGATAACTTTTTTCTTATCCCAGACAAACTGGTTGTCGCATATCTCTACCCCTTTATAACCCAATGAATGGATATCATGGAATTCGCGGATCATATTCTCAACACTGCGCGATCGCAAAGGCGGTTTTTCCCGGGAATTCTTTTGATATTCCAATTCCACGGATTGATCGCCTGCCTGCGGCGCGCAGTAAGAGCATTTAAAGGTACACCCCCGGGAAAAACACGCGGCAGTAGCCGGAAAGCTGTTGAGCCGGTTAAAAGAATAACTGCCTTGCAAAAGCCGGCGGTCAGGAATAGGCAGTTCGTCCAGAACCAACAATTCCCTGCTGGGATTATGCTGAATGCCGGCCTTTCCGGAAAAAGACACATTCTTTACCCCGCTGACCGGCTCATCTTCTTTTAATCCCCGCGCCAATTCGACCAGGGCCTGTTCCGGCTCTGCCCTGACCACGAAATAATTATCTTTTTTAAGGAATAATTCCGGCTGCCAGGTAGGATACGGCCCGATAAAAACAATGTTAACCCCTTTGGCAAGATCCGAGATGATCCGCGCAGCCGCGATATCCTCCTGGCTGGAAAGCCAGACCGTGAAGAAAACAACCAACCCCAAACGCTTCTGCCTGGAGATGAATCCGGCGAACTTTTTTAAGTCATACCCCTCGGCAGGGCAATCAAGGAACCGGACATTACAGCCTTTATCCCGGAGCGCAGTCGCTGATTGCAAAAGGTGCAGCGGGGTTTTATAATCGAACCCGTAATTACACCCGTATAGCCGGTCAACGCTGAGTTTCTTTTTATTCAGCTGGGCCGGAGGGACAAGAAATAACGCCTCAACCTGATCATCACCGCAAACAGTCTTCATATATCCTGGTCAATTCCTGATAATGTTTGTTCCGGTCGTTAAACCCGGAGATTTTCCGGCAGGCATTATCTCCGAGCCGCTCGCGCTCTTCGGGGGAATGCAAAAGATAGCGCATCTTCTCCAGCAGGTCACGCTGATCCGCCGGCCGGAACAATAATCCCGTGACCTTATCTTCGATGAATTCCGGGATCCCTCCTATATCCGCCGCGATCACGCATTTAGCGCAGGCAAAAGATTCATAGATCGTTAAGCCGCAGACCTCGGGCCACAATGAAGGCACGACCACAAAAAGGGCATTGCGGATAGCCGCCGCCAGGTCCGGCCTGGACATATAACCCAGGAACTCCACGTTCTTCAGTCCCTGAGCTAAGCAATAATTCCGGTATTTATCTTTATCCGGACCGTCGCCCGCTATTTTTATCGGCACATCGCCTATTTCCCGGGCGCACTGCAAAAGAAGGGCTACGCCTTTTTTATCGGAAACATCGCCGAAATATAATATATATTCCCCGTTTTTTCCAACACGGTTGAACTGTTCCAGGCCTATCGCGTAAGGCAAATACCTGAGCTTCCGTTCATCTACGCCGAATTCTATAGCTTTATCCATGATGAACCGCGAGGGCGCGATGAACAGATCAACCGAATCTTCATAGATCCGCAGCGCCTTGGTCATATACATCTCCAGGCAAGCCAGCAAACTTGCCCCGAAGGAATTCCGCAGGCATTTGCGGGTCAAGGCGTTATAATACCTGCCCCCCTTGCATCTTTCGCAGGGTTTGCCCTTACTGAACAAAGAGTAATTCGGGCAGATCAGCTTATAGTCATGCAGGGTCATGACCACCGGGACCTTCTTCCGGCGCAAGGCATGCAGTATTGACGAGGATATCTGATGGTAGATATTGTGGATATGGGCGATGTCCGGCTGGCATTTATCGATCAAAGAGCTGATCTTGCGCCCGGCGTCAAATGAATAAACAAAATCAAGGCTTGCCTGAAGATTGGGGATAAAATCCCGGATGGAGGCGCTCGAATAATCCTTCGCCTGCGCGAAATAAGCGGAATATTCGGAGTATTCATTTCTGTCGCTGGAAACCGAAAAATCGATCAGGGTGTGCCCCATTTTACGCAGGCCGTCCTTCAGGTCGAACAGATACCTCTCGGCCCCGCCTTTAATAAAGTTAAATTTGTTACACATCAATATCTTCATAGATCAGCAGTTGAATATCCTATTTTAGGTGCGATTTTCCGCCTTTGATCAAAGCCCTATCTGTTATTTTTGCGGTTCGCCACCGGGTAAAAGCATCAAATAATCGAGCGCCACCTTATCGGGGCTCAAATGTTCCAGGATCAGCTTATATTCCCCCTGCTTTAAATATACCGGATCAGCGCGGATCATCGACCAGGAGGCTGCGCCTTTGATCTTGATGTTCATTTCCTGCTCATCCTGATCTCCCCGGAATATTATTTTCAGGCCGTTATCCGACTCCGAGAACGCCTCCGCCCACAGTTTGTAATAACCGGGGTAAGGGACCTTTACCGCAACAACCAGCGTCTGCCCCTGCTTAGCGCTTTCAGCTAAATTTGTTGCGTACGCCGCCTGGTATTCGGAAATATCCCAATCGCCTGTCCCGCTTTCCGGATAGATCACCCCGGATAAGCTCAGATCCTTTCCGGAGCCTTGCACCGGGATAAGAAAAAATTTATCAATAGCGACATCCCCTTCCATTGCCGCTTTAGCGGTATCCCAGACCCCTTCCTGGCTCTCAGCCCAAAAACGGATGGTCAGATCACCTCTGGGCAATCCCCAATAAGGCTCCGTAGTTAAAGAGGCCATAAACCACCGGCCCGGGCTGTCCTGGTCCAGATACCAGATATTCTCTATCCGGTGGAACCCCTGGTATAAAAAACCGTTATTATCCACAACCTCTACCAGGATCCGTGGGACTGATCTTCTCCAGTTATGGTGGATATAAGCGAAGAGCTGATATTTGCCCGGCTCAAAAACATATGCCTTAACCTCGGACCTGGCCAGAGCCCTGTCGGTAAAAACCGCCTCTCTTGCGGTAATTATCCCTTTATTCCATCCACCGGTCGCGTTGCCCGCGTCAACGACCGATCCGGAAGCGGCGAATACCGGGCTGTAAAGTAAGCTGAAGAATACCGCCAGGCATAATATATTGCGCGGCCCCAGGTTATTGTTTTTCGGGCAATTCCGGGTAAACATTGTCATCCGAACGCTCCCAATTCATTCTTACTTTATCTAATTTTTCGCCTATGATCTTTATCCGTGAGCTGTCCAAATTGCCCAAGCCCTGTTCAGCGGCCATCCTTAAATGGTGCACATACCAGGGAACGCCCAGGTTCGGGTCAGCGGGCACCGGGCCCCAATCTCCGGAGATTATGCGGGTTGCGGTGGCGTCGGTAGCCACAGGGTCGCGGCCGGCGATCACTAAAGCCCCGCCTATTTTCTTTCTTACATCCACCGCCTTGCCGCCTAAAAACAAAGAAGCGCCCCTGCCTTCCATCCCGAATGCCGCGCTTATCACCACCAGGTCGGGTTTCACCGCCTTGTTAATATCCACGATGACCTGATGCAATCCTGCGTGATGCAGTTTATATCTGGGCTCGCCGTAAATCGTGGAAGGCATTATCCCCATAAAATTCTTCATCCCCAGGCTTACCGGACAGGGATTATGATGGGTTTTTAACGCGGGGATTGAGATCACCACATCCGCGTCAGCGACCAGGTCGGGGATGACCAGGAAATTCAGCCTGGACGAAGAAGGGAAATAACGGTAATACGAGGTATGCTCCATAAGATTTATCAGGAATATCTTATTGCCGTATTTTTTATTCAACAGGTCGATCAGGCGCTTTACCTGGGCGCCTTCTTTGCCGTCCCTTCCCCCGAAATTTATCTTTACCGGACGTTCCGCCCATTCGCCGATGACCACTTCACTTGCCCCTGCCTTGACGCATTCCTCAGCCACTGAAGCGACCACTTCCGGATGGGCGATCTCCCCCGCGGAAACAGGATCATGCCCGTCCAGGCCTCCGGTTATATAATTAGGCTTGATGAATACCCTGTCTCCTTTTTTGACAATAACCTTCATCCCGCCCAGGGAAGCTATGGCCTTCCTGGTCAACGCGTATAGATTATTGCCTTTAACCACCGCCACCTGGGAGGTGATAAGCTTATTTTCGACCGGCTTGGGATCAACAGTCTTTTTATCCAACGCAAGCGCTATAGAATTATATTTGGTGTCCTCGGCGGGCAATGTAGAGGCTTCGGCCTTATCCTTCGCTGACCGGAAAATAAACAACGCAGCGATCAATATATTGATTATCCTTACGAATATTCTCATTGCCTCAATTATACCACTTTCATTTCTAAATGATAAGCG
>JALOCB010000024.1 GCA_023227985.1 Candidatus Omnitrophota bacterium
CGGAGCAAAGCGAGGAATTTCGGGATATCGCGAAAATCGTAGGTATTGTCGCTGTCGCCGATGATTATGTACCTGCCTCTGGCTTCGCCCAATCCCCGCAAATACGCCGCTCCGTACCCCTGACGCGCTTCAAGAACGACTTTAGCCCCTAATTCCCGCGCGATCTCCATTGAGCGGTCGACCGAGCCGTTATCCGCCACGATTATCTCTCCGCGGATATTGTCCCGGGCAAAAACATCCAGGGTTTTCTTAATGCACGTGCCGATGCCGGCCTCTTCATTCAGGCAAGGCATTACTACGGATAGCTCTATGTCGGCAGGATCAGTCATTATCAGTGCCAGTTGATCTTAAATACCCCTATATGATGCTCGCCATCGTTCTCTTCGGTAAAAGGCGTAAAATGCGCCATCCCCGCGCCTTTAAGAAAGCTCAACCGCACGAATACGCTGCGCATTAATTCCGGGCTCATCATCCACATCCGGTACCCCGCCGGTTCATCCATTATCAAAGCGGAAAAATTCTGGTCGCCCTGCGGATAAACCTTCTCGACCGATTCCCCGCTTTTTGAAACGAGGATATTCTTCGGCGTACGGAAACTGCCCTCTTTATCCGAATAAGAATAAAACGCCTGTTTCCCCGGATTATATACCGAACCGTTGTCAAAAAACACCAGATCATCCTTAAGCTGTCCGGCCGCCGCCTGGCCGTAAAAGGCGTATTTGCGGGATATCCAGCGCTGCAGATCGCCCTGCCGAAGCAACAGAACTTCCTGGCAAAGCCGCTGCGCCAGGTCCTTATCTATCCCCAGCTTCCCGGACAAATATTCAACCATCTCGGTTTTATCCTTTTTATAGGCGTTCTGGGCGATATACACCCTTGCCAGGTCCCAATTGCCCAAATAGGAAATAGACGGCATCTTGCCGAACATAGAAGAATCCACGATGAAATAAGCCGGAGCCGGTTTTGCGTACATGACCGCAGCCACTTTCTTTGCTTCTAAAGGAGACAAATACGAATAAAGCTCCCTCAACCCTTCTTCCGGTGCCATTAATATTATCTTATTTAACAACATTATCGATTGAAAAGGATCCTTGATCCGGGCATTCACCTCTTCATACGCGCGGTTGCCGCCGTTATTGAGCATCCTCAATATGCCTATTGCCTCTTTCTCGTCATTGGTCGTCAAAACCCTGGCCATCCAGTAGGCCTGAGGCGTATTCTGAGATTGGCCGTCGAAAATAACCCTGCGCCTGCCAGCCACCTTGAAGAAATCGCCGTAATCCCACCAGGAATTAATGATCGCTTCAGCCGGGGTTTTATCGCGTATCGTGGTCATCGCGGAGTACCATGAATCAGTCATCATCGGGAATACCGCGCCGGCGGATTTCCAGCCGTTGTTCCAAAATTCTACGCCGGCCACAACTCCGGCGACAGCGAAAACAACGGTAAAGACCCATCTAAACCTGTCCTTACGCGATTTAATGTAATCCAGGCATTCCGTGACCGCGCCTCCTAATAATACCCCCATCGGAATAAGCATGAATACCGTAAATCTCACTCCTTTTGACGCCAGGACAAAAACTATAATGAACCATATGACCATCATAAATACGGATTCCCTCTTTCCCCGGTCATACGACCTATTGCGTAAAAGCATAACCATCATTCCGGCCACAGCGCAGATAAAAAGATACATTCCCCCCAGCGAATCGGCGATCTCCTTGAAATCCGGGGCCTTTAGCTCTCCCACGGTGGAATAAACATTCGGCCACACCGATATTGTCAGAGGATCATTCAATATCGGCAGTTGCTTTATATTCATCAGTATCCCGCGTAAAGGCTCTAATCCGGCCAAGGTGAGAATAAAAATCAGCGTAGAAACCGCTAATATCCCGGACGAGATCAAATGGATCTTGACATCCTTAGATATATCCTCCTTGAATTGCAGGCGAGCGGAAAAAAGGTCGGCAAAAGAATATATTTCATAGGCGGCCAGGATCATCAAAACTATCCCCCATCCGGGCCAGTTCGAAGCGAACAAGCCCACGAATAAAGAAGCCATGCCGATCAACAGGGCCCTGCGGCGTAATTTCATTTCGCAGTAAGACCGGATATAAAAATAAACAGCCGCCAGGGGGAACAGCAGATTCAGGATATCCGTGTCGAACCAGCCGCAACAGCTGCGCGCAAGAAAAATAGGCGACAAGCCTATGAACAGGCAGGAAACAACAGCGGGCCAAAGCCCGTAAAAACGCAGGCAGAAAATATACAGAACCGCCAGGAATACCGCGAAGAACAAAAGCGGCAGATAAAAAAGAAACGCGAAAAGCCGGATATCGCCGAACAAACGGACGGTTTTATACAAAAAAGCCGACGAATAGAACAGAAACCTGTTCCATCCCAGCAGGTCCTCGCCGTTAGGCGCAAGCATCAGCATATCGCGCTGTTTGCCTTTCACTACCACATCGCCGGGATGTCCGTAATTGCATATATTCTCCACATACCTTGCCCAATGCCAGCAATCAAGCTCCATCAAATATGTCTGGCCGTATTTATCCTGGTACCGGTCTTTCAGCTTAATGTACTCCTGCTGAGTATCCCGTTTGATCCTGCCGGCCTCGTTTTTCTTATAATCGGCTTTATATACTTCAAAAAGGCTGGCCTTGGCCAGATCGGAGAAGCCCGGGAATTTTCCGTTAAGGTCTTTCGCGGCTTTTCGATCCGTCTCTTGAGCGGCCATGCGAGCCGCCTGAAATTTCAACTGGGGGAAATACGCGGGAAAACTGCGGAAATAGGCATTAATGCCCAGGACCGCAGCGAAAAGGAAAACAGCTAATAATTTATTTTTCATAGGTCGGGATCAGGACGCAGATACCGCAGGCATAAGAACAGTAGTGCGCATTTGCACAGTGGGATTATCCGCAGAGGCGGTTAATGCAGGCGACCAACGCAAAGATAAAACTACCGTAAGGACATTATCGGTCAGAATATGGTTGGTGCCGATATTCCCCTGGAATTCCAAGCCGCTAACAGGAACAACCCTGTCTGTTAAAACCTGGTAAGTACCGCTGGCCGGAGGCATCGCCGCGCTCACTGTATTAGTATAAAATCTTAACTCCGAATCCACCAGGCAGTAATCCGCGAACATATCGCTCGCGTCTATAGTTCCGGGGATAGTGCCGGTATCCAGCCTTATCCTTATCCCCCGGCCTGTAGGATATCTGGTTACAGTTGAATGAGCGCTGTCGCCTATGGCCAGGGACAGTTTCTTGACCATATGCTCCAGGACATAAGTAGAATCGTTTTGCAGCTTGGCCCGGCGGTCAGAGGTAAGCAGGTGGTAATGGCTGAACAGCTCAATGCTGTAAAAACCCATTATCACCATGCCCATTAAAACCAGGCAGATCAACAATTCAATAAGAGTAACGGCTTTTTTAGGGTGTTGTATCATTCCAGCGCATATCGACTTTAACCCTTCGCAGGTTAGCGGCCGAAGGGGCCGGCACGTCGGTCACATTATACACGGACGTATAATTTATGCCGTTAATAACCTGATACGGGCCTGTCCGAGTGCCGAGCCGAAGATCATTATTGGCATTATTCCAAGTATCCTGCCTAATCGCGTTATTCAGCGGCTCGATGAAGGAACGGGCGAACTCTAAAGCGGTTATCTTGGATTGCCCGCGCATAAGCAGCCGCTTGCTGGTAATAAAAACATTCACCAGGCCGATCATCACCAGCGATAAAAGAAGCATGGCGACCAAGATCTCCACCAGCGAAATACCATTATTCTTCTTTCGCGGGGACGCAAAAAGCATATTTTTCCCGGTTTATACCAGACCTATAAAAATAAAAGTGACTACAGCAAATCCAGGGACAGTGTAATCACTTTTTGATGATCCGGCGTTTATCGTGGGCCATTCTACCAACTGCAACCAGTCCCGTTGTACGGCTCTTCGGTAGTCTGGTTAATACATAATACAGTAACATTACTATCCTTGACCCTGCCGGCCTTGGCCGTGAACGTCGTAGTATTGGCGCCAATAACCTTATAGTTCCAGTTAGGATTGGTTATCGGCAATGAAAGCTTAAGGTTGCTGTTAACAGCGGAACTGTCGGTCTGGTTCATATAAACCGTCGTTTCCAGTCTATAGATCTTCTCGGCCGCGGCAATAAGTTTCAAATTAGCCTGTGCCTCTTTCTTCAAGGCCTGTTCCCGGGAACCGCTGAATTGCCCTATCGCCAGGGTAACCAGGATCCCGACAACTATTAAAACCACGGTCAGCTCAACGATAGTAAAAGCAAAAATAGCTTTTCGCATAATCATGGTTTAAATATTATTTACCACACACAACCAGCAGTAAAAGCTTCCCGGGAAGTGGCGTTTATGCACCAGGCTGTAGCGTTATTATCCTTAACCCTGCCCGCCTTGGCCGTAAACGCCGTAGTATTGGCGTCCACAACTTTATAATTCCAGTTCGGGCTGTTCAACGGCAAGGAAAGACGCAGATTACTGTTGACCTCAGACGTATTTGTATAATTCTTATACGTATCCGCCTGCAGGCTTAAGTATTTTTCAGCCGAAGCTATGAGCGCAAGATTAGACATTGCCTCTCTGCGCACAGCTTGCTCCCTGGTCCCGGTGTACTGGCCGACCCCCACAGTTGCCAAAATGCCGACGATGATCACCGTGATGATCAATTCGATTATGGTAAACGCCCTAAAACGATTTCTCAACTTGCTATACAGTTAACCCGGTTTAATATCCGGCGCCGCTGGTATAAGTATCCGTCCCGGCCGCGTAATTTACCGCCAGGGTGACCGTATGCGCTGTCCCGTGATTCGGCGCTTTGCCTGATGCCGTGCATCTGGTAGCGGTAAAAGTAGCTGCCGAAGCGGCGTTGGAAACGCCATAGCTGAAAAAGTGCGAAGCCCTGCACGCGCTGGGCACCAGATCATTGCCTGTGCCTATGCCGAGATTTGCCGCGGTGCAGTCGGTGGCGTCCTTACCCATATAAAGAGCCGCGCAAAGGCTTCTTAACTGTCCCAGGATCTGTTTAGCTTCCGCGCCGCGGGATCTTTCCACTACGTCCGTGTACTGTGTAAAACCGACAGTAGCGAGTATGCCTACGATTATGATAACGATCAAAAGCTCGACTAACGTAAAACCCCTTTTCATACCTGCCCCCTTTTTAGAAAAACCCATTTAACTTGTCTTCTAGAACAACCCGGATTTTAATATCCGGCGCCGCTGGTATAAGTATCCGTCCCGGCCGCGTAATTTACCGCCAGGGTGACCGTATGCGCTGTCCCGTGATTCGGCGTTTTGCCTGATGCCGTGCATCTGGTAGCAGTGAACGTGGCCGCCGAAGCCGCGGGAGTAACGCCGTAGCTGAAGAAATGCGAAGAGCGGCACGCGCTGGGAATAAGATCAGTGCCGGTGCCTATACCGAGATTTGCCGCGGTGCAGTCGTTGGCGTCCTTACCCATATAAAATCCCGCGCACAAACTCCGCAACTGCCCCAGGACATTCTTAGCTTCCGCGCCGCGGGACCTTTCCACTACATCAGTATACTGGGTAAAGCCGACTGTGGCAAGTATGCCCACGATTATGATAACGATCAACAACTCGACCAGCGTAAAACCTCTTTTCATCCCATCTCCCTTTTTAAAAAGAACTATTAATCTGGGCCTACAATAGCCCTATTTTAATATCCGGCGCCGCTGGTATACGTATGCGCCCCTGTCGCGTAATTAACCGCCAACCTAACCGTATGCGCTGTATCGTGGTTCGGCGCCTTGCCTGACGCCGTGCATCTGGTGGCGGTAAAAGAGGCTGACGACCCGCTGGTCGCGACAGCATAACTAAAATAATGCGAAGGCCGGCAATACCTGGGGATCAAGTCAGTTCCTGAACCTATCCCCAGATTAGCCCGGGTACACTCGGCGACACTGCTTCCCATGTACCGGGCGGCGCACATAGTGCGTAACTGTCCCAGGATCTTTTTAGCCTCAGCTCCGCGGGACCGCTCCACCACATCAGTATACTGGGTAAAGCCGACTGTGGCAAGTATGCCCACGATTATGATAACGATCAAAAGCTCGACTAACGTAAAACCCCTTTTCACACCTACTTCCTTTTAATTAAGTATAACAAACGAAACTATTGATTGTCAACCGCTTTATTTGCGCCTTAACCGCCGCTTCCCATATTACTTAACTGGAAGATAGGCAAGAACATACCGATAACCATCAAACCGATCACCACGCCCATAAATATCAGGATCAACGGCTCGAATAACGCCACGAACCTGGTCAAAAATGTTTCCACGTAATCCTGATAGAACACGTTTATCCTCTTGAACATCTGTGAGAGTTCGCCGATCTCTTCGCCGATACTGACCATCTGAATGACCATAGGTTCGAAAAAACCGCTTTTTTCCAGCGGCTGGCTTAACGGCTTGCCCGCCCGGACATCCTCCTTTATGTCATGGATTATATCGGCGATGATCACGCTGCCCACGCTCTGCTCGGTGATCTCCAGGGAATAAAGGATCGGAACGCCGCTCTCGATAAGCGTGGACATTTCCGATGAAAATCTTTCAATATTGATCGCCCGGAAGAATTCCCCGAAGACCGGCAAACGAAACAGGAATTGCTCATAATTTTTGCGGCCGTCCTTTGTTTTGATATAGCGTTTAAATAACACGAAAAAAGCGACGCCCCCGCCGATAATATAAATCAGGCCTTTGCGCATAAAAGCGCTGAGATTTATCAATATCTGCGTCGGCGCGGGCATGGTAATATTGAAACTTTTAAATACCTCGGCAAACGCAGGGACGATCTTGATCGTCAGGAAAAACAATGCCCCGAAAGAGGCGAATAACAATATAGCCGGGTATATAAGGCTGGAGATCATTTTACTGCGGAACTCGGCATCCCGTTCCAGGTAAAGGGCCAGACGATCCAAAACTACCGAGAGATTACCGGAAGCCTCGCCGCTTTCGACAAGATTGACCCAAAGCTCGGAAAATATCTTCGGATGCTTTCCCAAGGCCTCATGAAAGCTTAAACCTTGCTCCATATCGGCCTTCAACGACTCGATCGCTTTAAATAATTTCTGGCTGGATACCTGTTTGGAAATGGTATCCAGGCTTTTCAATATCGTAATACCCGCTCCCAGCAATGTAGTCAACTGCCGGCAAAAAAGCACCTGGTCGGCGTTATTTATCCCGCTATGATGCTTGGTCTTATAGCCGATCTTGGATTGCGAAGAAATCGCCAGGCTGTCCATCCCTTCCTTGGATGCAAGCATAACGCTTACGACCAGCAGGTCAGAGCCCTGCAGCCGGGAGATCAACTCTTCTTCGTTCAAGGCATCCTGCGCCCCGGAGACCTTCTGCCCGATCTTGTCCCTGGCAATATAAATATATTTGGGCATTTTATTCCACTCCTATGGATACGGAAACCGCTTCTTCAATCGACGTTAATCCTTCAGCCGCTTTCCTGAAAGCCGACTCGGCTAATGTCTGCATACCGGTCTGGCGGGCTATTTCTTTTATTTTCTGAAAACTTGCCCTCTGGCTGATCAATTCCCTGATCTGGGTGTTTACCAGCATAACCTCGGCGACGCAGATCCTACCACGATAGCCTATATGATTGCACTTGGGGCATCCCTTGGGTTTATATAAAAGATCCGCCCGTATATTCGCCTCTCTGAGCTCATCCGCTGTAGGCTCATACGCCTCTTTGCAATCCGGGCAAAGCCTGCGGATCAAGCGCTGTCCGACGACGCATAATAAAGACGGAGTGATCAAATACGGTTCGATCCCTATATCCATAAGGCGGTTTACCGCCGAAGGAGCGTCATTGGTATGTATCGTGCTTAAAACAAGATGCCCGGTCAATGCGCTGCGCAGGCAGATCTCCGCGGTCTCCAGGTCGCGCACCTCCCCGACAAGCATAACATCCGGATCCTGCCTCAAAAAACTGCGCAATGCGGAAGCGAAGGTCAGCCCGATATCCGGTTTTATCTGCACCTGATTAACCCCGTCCATTTTATATTCAACCGGATCCTCCACAGTCACAATGTTGCGGGTAGGGCTTTTTACCTCGTTCAATAACGCATAAAGCGTAGTGGACTTTCCGCTTCCGGTCGGGCCGGTAACCAAAATAAGGCCGTACGGGGAACTTGTGGCCTTGCGCAAATCCTCAAGTTGTTTCGGCTCAAACCCCGACTGCTTTATGTCCAATATAGATGCGCCCTTATCCAGGATCCTCAATACCGCTTTCTCGCCGTATATCGTCGGCACCGTAGAAACTCTCAGATCGACCGCCCGATCGTCTATCTTAGCCAGGATCGCGCCGTCCTGAGGCAGCCTCTTTTCGGCGATATCCAGCTTGGCTAATATTTTTACGCGCGAGATTATCGCCATATGCAGGTGCTTTGCCGGCGGCGGTATCTCGAAAAGTTTTCCGTCGATACGGTAGCGCAGGGATATCCTGTCTTTAAAAGGCTCGATATGTATGTCCGAGGCCCGCTCATTGATCGCCTGTCGGATGATCAAATCCACCAATTTGACCACCGGCGCCTCTTCCGCCTTGGCCACTAATTTATCCAGGCTAAGCTCTTCTTCAGTGTTTTCGGCGGATTCCGCTATGTCATAGGTGGCGCCGACATCATAAGAAGCCTTTACCGCGTCTTTCAGCATTGAAGACTTGCCGTAAAAATCCTCGATGGATTTCAATATCTCTGATTTTGTCGCTATCACCGGATTGATCTCGCACCCGGTAAGCTTCCGGAGATTATCGATAAGGAAAAGATCCAGCGGGTCGCACATAGCCACCGTTAAAGATTTCATAGTATGCATTAACGGCAGGACGAAATTCTTATAGGCGAAATCATGAGGGATGAACGCTTCCAGCTTCTGGTCGGCGGCAGGTTTCAACATACCCGTGCCCAGGCTGCAATAAGGTATGCCCATCTGCTTGGCGAGGAGCCGGACAATATCCTCCTCCTTGATGATCCCCAGTTTCACGATCACCTCGCCCAGACGGCCGCCATCCTTCTTCTGGGAGGCGAACGCCTTATCCAGGTCCGCCTTGGTGATCAAGCCTTCTTTAATAAGAAGTTCGCCTAATTTAAGGTATTTTTCAGTTCCCATTAATTCTTTTTCTCGTCAAAAACATTAAGGATCTTGTTTATTTCGACTTTTCGCTGTTCCTCATTGGCGGGCGCAAGGGGCTGGGACAGCGGTTCAGCCAGGGTATTTTGCGCCAGCCGGATATTCGGATCCCTTACTATATGCGGGGTGATAAAAACCAAAAGTTCCCGCTCTAAGTTCTTGTCGGTGGATTTATGCCGGAACAACGCGCCCAATAACGGGATATCGCCTAAAAGCGGTACCTTCCTTTTTATTACCGATTTCTCATGATGGATCAACCCGCCCAAAACCACGGTCTCCCCGTCTTTTATCTTTACTATGGACTTGGTGCTTCTGACCTCAGGGTCAAGCGCGACTTCATCAGCCACGCTCTCGCTTTGAGTGGCAGAGCTGGTTTTAGGATTGATGACCATGGTGATCTCGTTAGAATCCAAGTTTATCTGCGGGGTGACCCTCAGGAATATACCTATGCCTTCCGGGGTAAGCGCCAAAGAAGTGGCTCTTTCATACTCAGTATCGACTATCGGATTTCCCGAAGCGTCCGTTGTGCGGGTGCTCTTCACGCTGACGATCGTATCCTTGGTTACGCCGATCTCCGCGGTCTCGTTATTCAAGGTAAGGATCCTCGGCCGGGCCAGGAACTTAGTATCGCTTTGCTGGATCATAAAATCCAGCAGCATACTATATTTGGTGCCCAGGGTAACCGCTCCCGCTGAGTTTGCCTTGGTGGAATCTCCGAGATAATAATCCAGTTTGGATAACGCAAACCCCTGCGGCCACATTATCGTCAAAGGATTCGGGGAATCCAGGTCGCCGATGTTGAAACCGATCTCATCCATTGTGTTCTTATTGACGTCGAGCATCTCCACTTCCAGCATTACCTGAGGCTGCGGGACATCCAGGGCAGCAAGGACCTCTTCAATGACCGGGAAACGGCTGGGGATATCGGTAATTATCAGGCTGTTGGTCCGGCTGTCCTCGTTAAGCTTTCCGTTCGAACTAAGCACCTGCTTGACCGAACCGGTTATATCCGCCTCGGTTTGCGCCGTATCGGAGTTGTTTCTGGATGACGAAGTGGAATCAGACTCATCATCCGTCTGATTCTGCGAAAAAAGCCCCTCCTCGAACAAATCCATTTTTTCCTTCTCCAGATTAGAGCTCGACACAGAGCGATATTTCAATTTATATATCTTGGTGATCGTATTTATCTGCGGCTCGCCCCAATACTGGACAATGAAGATATTCGAGGCCTTATCATAGGAATAAGTCAGATTATTAGCCTCAAAAAGCCTGTTCATCGCATCTTTTATCGGGACCTTATCCAGATAAAGGGTGACTTGGCGGTCTTCCACATTCTCCGAGGCGATAAAATTAAGCCCGGATTGTATGGAGAATATCTTAAGCACATCTTTAAGATTCGCGTTTTGCAGGTCCATAGAGATGCTCTGCCCGGTATCCAGAGACGGCAGTTTATCTGCCGCGTTCAAAACCGAAGGGGGGAATAAAAAAAAGGAAAAAATCCAGGTTAAAACGAATAGTCTAAAACGGCTCTTCATCGATCGCCTCCTTTTGGTTTTCTCAAATATTCTCACAGGTCCTTTAATTATTATTCCGTTCATTCCGCGTCTCCCGCAGGGGCATCCTGGGGCGCCCGATCAGTATCGCCTTCTTCCGCTTCAGAATTACCTATTGTCTTCTTTACCTCTTTTTCGCCTCTTTTCCCGACAGATCTCCGGAGCTTCTTCTTTTTATCCGCTGTTTTTGCTAAAGCCTGAGAGCTCGCTCCCGGAGCGGATAGATTAAAATCTTTCCCTGAAAAAAGTATTTTTATGCCGTCTTTGGATATAACGGTTATCTTGGCGCCTTTAATGCTATCGCCGACCTTCACCACCTTATTATCGATTATCGCCTGGGCGTAACTGCCCCCCCAGAATATGCCCTGGATATTCATTTCCGGGGGTTTGATCGCCGCAGTGTCCTGGGCAACTTCAACCGATACTTCCGGTTGCTTGACCGGGATATCATCGAGGTTGGAATCAAAAGGATCACGGTAATCCTGGGCACTATAATCGACTCCCGGCTCCGCGGTCACAGCGGGGCTATTAAGACCCGCCGCGTTATCCGTCTGCGCGTATAAATACAAACCGCGGCTATGCCCCGCCGACACCGTCCAGCATATGATCATAATGAACAAAAAAACGTTTTTTACCTTCATAATCATCCTTTAATCCTTGATAAGAATAGTGCTTACCGAGATCCTGGCCGAGATCTTGTCCTCCACGGCCTTGGGATTAGAAACTATAGATAGATCGTCGATATTATAGATCTCCGGGGATTTCTCGATCCTGCTGATGAACTTGCCCATTTTATGATAACTATTTGTGGTTATGGACAGCTCGAACGGATATTTTATATACCCCCCCCCTGAAGGGAACACTTCGTTTTGAGGTTTGATAAAAGTGATCTTAACCTGGGTTTCCCGCGCTATGTTGCCCAACTTGCTGATCACCTCGGAAATAGCCTTATTGTTGACGTCGTCTTTTATTATCCGGATATTATTCTGCAGTTTATTTATGCCCTGCAGGATCTCGTTCTTTTTGACTTCATTGTCGCGCTCCTCTTTCAACAAATTCAGTTCGCCCTCTTTACCGCGGTAAATGTTAAAAGCGACAAAGATACAAACCCCGACTATCGCCAGATTAAGGATGTTTCCCTGGGCCTTCTTCATTAAGGCATCAGTACTCATATCATTCGCTCCTGCAGACAATTACAAAGTTAGTCATCGACCCGCCTCGTTCGGAACTACTCTGGTCCATCGAAACTATATTCATCGAGCTGAAATGCTTGCTAAAAACGCTGTTACCTTGCAGATCGCCCAAAAACTTGTTTATCATCAGGAATTCCTGATCGCTGTCATCAAGATATACCGACCCCTGCAAATTCAAAACCAGCTTGCGGTCGGCGCTCTTAAATGTTATCTCGTTGAGCCAGATCCCGCGCGGCAACACCCTGGGCAAGGCGTCCAAGGGCTCGGTAATGAAAATACGCCTGCGTAAGAGATCCTTGATAACCTTAAGCTTCTGCTGGTATTGGTTGAGCACATTGGTCAGATCCCCATAACTCATAGTCGCTGACACGGACGGCACCTGCTCGCGGGAATTAATTATCTGGACCAATTCCTCCTTGACCGGTTTTTTAAGGTAAAAGTCCGCCAGGAACGGCAATACGATAATAATCAGGCCCAAAAGGACCATTCTGCTGTTTATCTTAAGTTCGGCCAAAGAAGACATATCAAATAAACCCGCGCCTTCCCCGGGCTTACCGTACCCCTTCTTCTTCTGAGGAAGCAGATCCACTTTGATATTGGTCTTGATGACCTTTGCCAGGGAACTGGCATAGGCCTTGAAAAAGCTTAATGAAAAAGGCGTCTTGATATCGACAAACTTCTTAGAGGCGACAAACTGGACATTCAATCCTCTTTCCTTAATGAACGCCTCGAGCTCTGCGCGATATTCCTCAGAAGAGATAAAAACCACGTTTTTGATATTTTTTGTAGGGAATTTACGCAGATAGAAATCAAAAGATATGCGCAACTCCACCTTCAACTTCTCCAAATTATCCACCAGGCTTACCGGTAGCGGCTGCTGCGGCTGAACCGCCATAGCCGCGGATTCGCCTCCTAAAATAATATCCCGGCTGAATAACGGGAACCCGTTCTCCAGAACAATGAAATTAACCTCGTCCTCCGCAGCCAGGTCGGCGTTAACCACCGCCACAATGCCGCTTTCCCTGAGCTTGGCCAATTTGAGCAGCCGCAAAATGCTGTAACCGGCATACTCTATAGAATTCACCTTGATACCCAACTGGGTAAAAACAGAGAGGTATTTATCCAGGCTTTCCTTCTTTATCCCTACGAAAAGAATGAAGTTCTTGTGGTTGGATTTGTCAAACTGGGTCTGAAAATCAGAGACCAGGTCTTCCACCTTGAACGGTATATACTTCTTCGCTTCGAACCGCACCGCGTTATAGAGCTCGTTTTGCGGCAAAACCGGCATATGAAATGTCCGAACGATCAGGTCGCGGCCTAAAAGAACGATATTCGCCTCTTTTACCGCTATCTGGTTCTTGCTCAATTCTTCCTTAATGACCGTAGCCATACGCACGCCATCCGGGACCTTGAATTCGGAATCGCTGGCGGAGAATCTTTGCGCGAGTATCTTGATATTATTAAGCACGCGCTTGCCGTCAGTTTCCACCAGATGTATGCCTCCGGGGCCGAAATAAATACCTAGAACGCTCATCTTATCGCATAGCTCCTATCTTAGAATTTCTTCTTCGGCTGCGCAGCCAATCATCGATATCCTTGCGGTCAAAGCGCCAGACTCCCCCGACTTTGATCCCGGATATCTTGCCCTGATTAAGCCAGTTATAGATCGTCTGCTTCTGGATCCTCAGGTAATCAGCCAACTCCTCAATGTTCATTAATCTTGACATATGGCGTCTATTTAGATAGCGTTAAATTACGATTGTTTTAATTAGAACATAATCTTTCATTGTTGTCAAGTGTTTTTTAAAAAATTTTATAAAATAACATAACATTACTATGTTTATATCTATGATATTACTCCAACTTACTTAGACTTACTCGGGGGATTCAGAGAATAAAAACAGAAAAAGAAGGGATTAACTTGCGGTATAATTCACTGTAGCGTTTATTTGCCGCCTGCCCAAAGAGCTGTTATACGGCCCCACGGTGATCTGGATATAATTTATAGATACGGGAAACTCCATATCAGTCATATTCGGCGAAACCAGGTTCGCGGTAGTGCAAGGGAATACTCCGGTTGCCTGGCGGCAGATCACCCGGGTAAAAGAATTGCCTGTTCCCGTAGCCCAATTAGGATTATTCTTTTGAAGGCTGGCTATGGCCAGTTGTATTCCCGCCTTAGCGGCATAAAAAGCCTGGATACGCCTGGTTTGCTTGTATGTGAGCTGGCTTTGGTTGGAAATAAGGTTTAATATTACGTTGGAGAGGATCACTACTACAAGAATAACGGCCAACACCAAATATAACGCTATGCCTTTCCTATTGGTAGTGTTCATTTGGAAAGCTATCCGTTTTTTCTTAAAGCCGCAGTATACTCGCCGTCACACTTGCGGACCACAACATGCCCTTCCCTGGCCAGCCATCCCAGGCTCATCAACACCTCTTCCCGGGGTTTAGATATTCCTTTTACCAGGGTATTCAACGGCACCTCCCCGTTATTATCCAGAAAATGCCATATCTCTCCGGCGATTATGCCTATTTCGGTAATCATTTTCGACCTCCTGACTGTATTGTAAATACAAAACCGATTGTGTCAATCATTTTTTGTTAAAGCTTGCGCACCGAGGGCATACGGAGATGCTTTCCTCTTTTGTATTTATATAGGTATATGTGCATACCGAGCAAAACCAGATAAACTTCTGGTCGAGAAAAAGCTCTTTTTCTTTCTGCCGGTTGCCGGTAAGCCATAAAAAGAACACAACAGAGATCGCGATTATCAGATAGATCGCTATAGCCAGCGTAAAATCGATCCTTATCATATTTATTTTGAGAGGTCTATCTTGGCCGGCTGCCAGTTGTTCGGGGCAAACCGCGCCTGCTGTATGAAAAGATAATGGCTGATATATCTCAGGCATAAAAGGTCAGCCTCAAGATTACCCGAAGATATTTTACGCTTTACCGCGATAGCCTTATTCCTTTTACCGGATATTATATTAAACATAAGCTCTATATGCACTGTCTGCCGGTCACGAAAATACAGCTGCAGCTGATAAGGCAAAAGAGGATGGAATATAAGCGGCGAGTCTTTCCTCGCCGGCATAGCGAACACCGCCGGGGCTTCCTGAAGCATCACCGGCTTATCCTGCTCCAAAGAAGCAAAACGCGCAAATGGCTTAAGATTATATTTTATGTCCGCTGACCGGGACTCATGGTTAGATATCCGCAGAAAGCTGACCCCGGAAGCATTTTCAGACAAACCAATGGCGTCCGCTTTCCTGCCTGAAGCCCGGAATGCCAGGTCTGCGGCTGGAAGGATATCGCCCCAGAATATCAAAGTGCCGTAATCCAATTTCATAGGGTCTTTGCCCAAAGATAACGTAAAAAGGCTTAAAGCCAGGATATGCCCCGCCAAAGAGCACAAAAGCGTGTTTTTGAGATTGACGGTTGTCATTCGCGGTCAGTCGCTATGCTTATCCGTGATATTCCGTTATCCCGACAAAGATCCCAGATCTTGATTACTTCAGAAAATACCGCGCCCTGCTGCGCCTTGATCAAAACAGCGGATCTCCTCTGCGCTATTTCCTTAAGGTATGCTTTTAAGTCCTCTAACCCGGATCGATAACCGTCCAGATAAACACTGCCGTCAGAGCCTATGATTATCTGCGCAGGATGAAATCCCAGGGTATATCCGGTAACCATACCCGGCAAAACCAACTTCGTCGTTGAAAGCGCGGTAAAATTCGAGCTGAGCATGAAAAAGATCAAAAGAAGGAATACCACATCGATCAAAGGCGCAACCTCGATCAAACTCAGCCTTTTTTCCAGTTTTAAATGCCTTTTAAATCTCATTATTCGCTCAGAAAATTGACCAGTTCAGTGGAAGCTCTCTCCATTTCCAGGATAATGCCGTTAACCCGGCTGACCAGGTAATTATATGCCGCAAAAACAGGTACGGCGACCAGGAGCCCGGCGATCGTGGTCAACAAAGCCTCCCACACCCCTGAAGCCAGGTCGCTCACCGGGACAGGGCGCAAAAGCGTGGCCTTGGCCTGGATGACCTGGAAACAACGGAGCATCCCCACCCCTGTCCCTAAAAAACCCAGAAGCGGCGAGATATGGGCTATGGTCGCCAATACAGGGATGTTCTTCTCCAGCTTGGGGATCTCATACAACGATACGTCCTCGATCGCCTCTTTGATCTGTGAGCGCGGCCGGTCGTATTTAAGTATCCCCGCTTTCAAGATATGCGCTACCGGATGGTCGGTTTTTTCGCAGACCTGCAAAGCCTCTTTTATCTGATGATGCTTTACCCGGTCCAGCACAGCGGAAAGCAGGCTGTGGATGTCGATCTTCAGCCTGCGCAGGTAGCATACGCGCTCAATAATCACGCCAAATGCAATGACCGAACAGGCAAGAATAGGCCACATCATCGCGCCCCCTGCCAGGAACAACTGCCACAAGCTCATATTGTAAAGGTCCATCAACGCCTCCTTAATAAACGGCCATTGCGGTCAGCGCTATTGCGTCTTTAAAGCCTCGATCCGCTCCTGCGCGAACTTGGATTCCGGAACGCCGATCTCTGCCACCTTTTTATATATATTAACCGCTTCCGCGAATTTATCGGAATCCTCGTATATCTTGGCCACTCTTAAAAAAGACTTTATCCCCAACTCCGCGTTCCGGGTATCCAGGTAGGTGACCTTCAGATACTCTTCGACCGCATCCTGGTTCTTCCCCTGGGATTGGAGCATCTCGGCTATCTTAAAGCGGATCTGGGGGACCTGGCGCAGAGGGACCAGATCAAGGCTCTTATAGTAGGCGATCAAGGCCTCGTCATATTTACCCATCCGGGAAAAAATATCACCTATCCTTGGATATATCAAATGCGCCAGATTGGGGTATTCCTTGATCTTCTCCTTATATATGCTGACCGCCAGATCGAGCTTTTCCTGCCTGGCGTATATGTCGGCGATGGCTATTTCCGCCTGTCCGGCAAGTTCGGATTTGGCCAGGCCTATCACCTTTTCAAAATTGCCCACCCCTTCCGGATATTTGCCTTCCTCGGCATAGATCGACCCCAGCGCGTAATACGCGTCGGATGTAAGGTTGCTTTTGGGAAAATCGCGGATCAAAGCGGAAAAATATCTTTTCGCCAGGTTCAGGTCGTTCTGCCGGTAATAAAATTCGCCCAGCCACCAGATTATCGCCGGGGTCAGCGCCGAATCCGGGTACTTGGCCCGCAGGCTGTTGAACCTGGACATCGCTTCTTTATCGTTGCCCATCTGGGAATAAGAATCCGCTATTTCATACTCGCACCTTTGCACCAGCTCGATATCCTGGCCGTATATCCTGATTATGTTCTTAAAGACCTCGATCGCCCGGGCAAAATCAGCCAAATTATAAAAACTGGTCCCCAGAAGATACATCGCCTGAGAGGCGAGATTGCTCTGGGGGAATCCCTCCTGGAACTTCAGGAATATCTCTTTGCTGGAATTATAATCCTGCTTTTGAAAATAAGCCAGTCCCAGCGCGTATGAGGCGTCATCCAAAAGCGTCGAAGACGGGAAATTGCGCTTGAAATTCAGGAAACTTAAAACCGCGCCCTCATAATTGGAAAGCTTGAGCATGGATAAACCCAGCTGATACTGGACATAATCCCCATAAAAGCTGTCCGGATAATCCCTTAATATGCTGTCATAGGTCTCCTGCGCCTTGACGTAATCCCCTGAATCCTGATAGGCGTCCCCGATCTGGCAGAGCGCGCTGATCTTGATTATTTTGTCCTCGCTCAAGCTTACGATCTTTTTAAATTCGGTTATCGCCTCTTTGAACTGCCCGTCTTTCAGATAAGCCCAGGCCAGGCCGTAATGCAATTTGTCGATCATTTCAGCGGGAATGGACCCATCTGATACTTTATCGGACGCCTCCAGGTATGCCGCTGCCGAGCCCTTGTATTCTCCCAGGCTGTAAAGCGAATCCGCCTTGCCCAGGTATGCCTGGACCAGGGTGACCGGGTCATTCGTGCTCTCGATCAACCGCGCATATGTCTCTTTTGACTCCTGGAATTTACCGGTATCGAAATAAAGGATCGCCCGGCCCAGCGATAAAGCGTCCTGGCTGTGCTTTTCCAGAGAATCCGCCGGGATCAACTTGAATGAACCTTCAGCCTGTTCATACTGTTTTAGCTTCAAATACGCCCAGCCCATACCCAGCCGGGACAAGGCTTGGATCTTAACATCGTCAGTAGCGCTGACCACCCGGGAATACGCGTCTACCGCGTCATTGAGATTACCCAGGTAATATTCCGCTTCAGCCAGATAAAAATAGAGATAGGCGGTTTTCAGGTTATCCCGGCTGTAATTCTTCAGGTGCGCCTTCAACTTATCCTTAAGCCCGGAATAATCCTTGAGGTTATAAAGGCATTCAATGACCTTAAAAGTCGCTTCCTGCACCTGGGGATGCATGGGAAACTTTTCTTCCACGGTCTTGAAGCTCTCCAGCGCCTCGCGGAACTTTTGCTCTTGAAAAAGGCACCAGCCAAGGGAATAATACGCGGATACCGCGTACGCCGAATCAGGGAATCCGTCTATGATCATCTTATAATAAGACGCCGCCCGGGAAAAATTATTCCCCCGAAAATTGACCTCGGCGATCCAGTAAAAGACCGCGTCCTTTATGTCTTTGCCGCCGGGCAGGTCGAACACCTCCTCAAACTTCTTCAACGCCTCCAGGAACTTGTTCTGGTGGAAATAACACCTGCCGGTCAAAAGATTAACCTGGGCCACTTTTGATGAAGCCGGGTAATTCCTCAGGTAACGCTCCAGAAGCGACAAGCACACATCGTAGAACCCGTCTTCAAAAGCCTTCTGGGCCACGAACAAAGCCTCCGCCTCCCGGGAATTGTCTTCGGCCAAAAGAACCCTGGGAGCGGCAGCCTGGGACAGGATAAAAAAAGACGCAGTCGCGATAAAAATACCGCAAATAGAGCTCTTGAACAGGGATTTTATTTTCATGGTCTCACTATATCACTTTCCGGTTATTTTTCAATACGTTTATGAGGAACTCCCCCGTATATGAATTCTTGACGCCGCAGATATCCTCCGGGCTTCCGCTGGCGGCCAGATACCCCCCGCGGTCCCCGCCTTCCGGGCCCAGGTCTATTATATGGTCCGCGGATTTGACCACCTCCAGGTTATGCTCGATGACTATCACTGTATTGCCCAGATCAACCAGCTTTTGCAGGACATCCAGAAGCTTGGCCACATCCGCGAAATGCAGGCCGGTGGTCGGCTCATCCAATATATATAATGTCTTACCGGTAGACCTGTGGCTCAACTCAGCCGCCAGCTTGATCCTCTGGGCCTCTCCTCCGGATAAAGTAGTGGCGGATTGCCCCAATTGTACATATCCTAAGCCCACCTCAAAAAGGGTACTCAGCGTATTTTTGATCCGCGGGATATTGTCAAAAACGGCTAACGCGTCTTCTACCGTCATCTCCAGTATATCGGCGATGGACTTGCCTTTGTATTTCACGCCCAGGGTCGCCTCGTTAAAACGCCTTCCTTTACAAACATCGCATTTGACATAAACATCCGGCAAAAAATGCATCTCGATCTTTTTTATCCCGTCTCCGGTGCAGGCTTCGCAGCGGCCGCCTTTTACATTGAACGAAAAACGCCCGGGCTTGAACCCCTTGGCCCTGGCTTCCGGTAACCGGCTAAAAAGGTCCCGGATCAGGCTAAAGACCCCGGTATAAGTTACCGGATTGGAGCGCGGGGTCCTTCCAATAGGCTCCTGGTCCACCATGATCACCTTGTCGATATGCTCCAGCCCGTTGATCTTCTTGAAAGCCCCGGGCTTTTCCCGGGAATTATATAACTGGCGCATCAATTCCTTGTAAAGGATATCCGAGATCAGTGTGGATTTGCCTGACCCGGACACTCCGGTAACGCAGTTAAAAACGCCTAAAGGAAATTTAACGTCGATATTCTTAAGGTTATGCTCAACCGCCCCTTTTATCTCCAGAAATTTATTATTTCTCCATTGCCGGCGGGCCGAAGGTATTGCCACTTTCATTACCCCGTTCATATACCCGGCTGTAAGGGAATTGCGGTCTTTCAGCAAGGCGTCTTTTGTTCCGGCAAAGATCACTTCGCCCCCGTGCCTTCCGGCTCCGGGCCCCAGGTCCACCACATAATCCGCGCTGCGGATCACCGACTCATCATGCTCCACCAGGATCAGGGTATTTCCCAGGTCGCGCAAAGCCTTAAGGGTCAATATAAGTTTAGCGGTATCACGGGGATGCAGGCCGATGCTGGGCTCATCCAGTATATAAAGCACCCCGACCAGCCCCGAGCCTACCTGGGTA
>JALOCB010000025.1 GCA_023227985.1 Candidatus Omnitrophota bacterium
CTCTGGGCTTTGGCGCTCTTCTTTGCGGTGAAAATAATCCTTATTCCTGATCAGGTAGATTATCGCGGCGATGTTTATGGCTGTGATAAGGCATAAAACGAAGAAAAATGCGTATTTGCCTGCGGTGAGCATTTCCGGGGTGACATCGCCCATTGTTTTCTTTAAGAGCTCTTCGGGTTTAATGATAAAGAACGCGGTGGTCTCCAGTATCTGGAAGAGCACATGGAATATTATCGCGATAATCCTTGCGCTTTCCGCCTGCCGGAGGAACCCGAATATAATATATACCAGGGTCCCCAGAAATACGGCGGCCATTAAAATATTGTTTTTTACCTGCGCGACAGCCAGTATATTGTGCGCTAATATGAAAGAGTAGAAGATTATCAGCAGCCTGAATCCGGTTTTGATCTTAAGCGTCGTCATAGCCCAAAGATTACTACAATAATAACCGGCAGTCAATGAATTTATGGGGGTTTGATAAATATGGATAAAATAACCGTTGCCTAACCTGTTGGCAGTGTTAAGATTGGATAAAAAGCAAAATAATCAGGGAATAAATATGTTATTTGCGCGTCTAATCCTTGGAAGCTAAAATGAATGAAGATGCCGTCTATATAGAACAGTTTATTGCTGGTGAACAACAGGGGTTTGAGATGCTGGTGAGAAAATACCAGGACCGGGCCTTGAATATAGTCTATTCCCTTATAGGAAATGACCGGGAAACCGAGGATATAACGCAGGAGTCTTTCCTGAAAGTTTACCATAACCTGGGTTCATTTAAACAGAACTCGCAGTTTTCTACCTGGTTTTACCGCATTATAGTCAACACGGCGTACGATTTCCTGCGTCGCAGAAAGAATTTTGTCAACGATGAGATAGCTATTGAAAAAAGCGTTTCGACCGGTGAGCGCCCAGGGGACGCGCTTCTAATAAAGGAAAGGGACGCGATGGTCCGGATAGCGCTGGCTGGCATACCGATCAAATACCGGACCGCTCTGGTGCTTAAGGATGTCGAAGGATTAAGTTACATTGAAATATCCAGGATCCTGCGCTGCAGCCTGGGGACGGTAGAGTCGAAGATCTTCCGCGCCAGGCAATTCCTTAGGGGCAAGCTGCTTAATTCGGGAGAGGGTTTGTTATGAAAGAGTGCGCCAGAGTGCGAAGGTTATTGTCATGTTACCTTGACCGGGAAACCAATGATCTTGATACGGTCTTAATTAAGGCGCATCTGGATAATTGCTCTTCCTGTAAAGGGGAATTATCCGGGCTGGCCAGGTCCAAAGAGTTTATTCAGGCTAAAGAATGGAAGGTATTACCGCAGGATTATATGGTTCGCCGGTTGCGCGAAGCGATAGCGTTAGAGCGGATGGCTGGGGTAAGATTTCCCTGGTTGGCGGATATGGCAATATTTTCCCGCAGGCTTATTCTTGTTCCGGTTTCGTTGATCGTGCTGTCAGCGGCATTTTTTATTTTAAGCCCCGGGCAAAAGGCGGATAAATATTCGCTGGAGGATATGTTGTTAAGTAAGACTACTGTGACAACGGAAACGGCTTTAGGGCTTATATTAGGATCGCAAGATTGAATTTGCACCCGGCGTAATCGGGACGGGCGGTGTTGAAAGTGTAATTTACACCCGGGACAATCGGAATATACGATGGTGTTGAGTTTGTACTGGACACCCGACCTAATTGGAAAGGTCGGTGTTAAGTTCGTACTTAAGGAGGTGATCAGAATGAAGAAAGAAGTATTTTATGTCGCGGTATTCGGGGTTCTGTGCGTTTTAGCCGGTGTTCTGTTCGGTGCGGGAATAGTCAAAAGAGGATCTTTTCCTGTAGGGCACAGGCCGGGCGGGGCGAGCTTCGCTGAAAGATCGGAACGTTTCGCGGGTAAAGGCCTGGCCGCGTTGAGGGCAAAAAAAGGCCGGGATATTCTGGAAAAAATAGCGGTTGATCTGGCCCTTAACGTGGAGCAAAAAGAGAGGATCAAGGGCATTCTGGAAAACTCCCGCCAAGAGATCGACAAGATAGGCGATAATATGCGCGGGTCCATAAATGAAATACGCGAGAAATCCGATAAACGGATAATGGCTATTCTTGATCCTGAACAGCAGGAAAAATTCAAGTCTTTGCTTAAAAAACATGGAATGGATCGGCGGCCGCGGCAGCCGGGTGAGGATTTTGGCCCGCGTCGCCCAGGGGAAGATCCGGGGCTTGATGACGGCCCGAGGCCGGTTTTTGATGAAGGGATGCCTCCTCCGGGATAAGCATTTTGCTCGATGACTTTACCGGGCAGAAGGATGTTGGTTTGCTGGCCGGTGTGGTATACGTATACCAGGAGGTGTTAAATGGTAAATCTAAAGCGGTTTGGGTGCGCATCAATGATTCTTCTTCTGGTTTTATTCCTCGCTTTATCATTAGTTCCGCATTCTTATGCCGAAACATTGGTAAGCGGCGAATCGCAGCAAAGTTCACGAATGCCTCCTCCTAAAGATGTCCAGGGACAATCGGGTAATCAAGAGCGCAAAACTATACCTCAGGAAGCAATAGATGCTTGCAGCGGTAAAAGCGAAGGATCGGCTTGTCAATGCGGCGGTTCTCAAGGAGGCGGAAGCGGTACTTGCGGATGGACTCCGGATAAAAAATATTTTGCCTGTAAGCCCAGCGGTATGCCGCAGGGCGGCCAATTCGGCGGACAGAATAGCGTTAGCCCTGATGGCCAGAATCATCCTAAAAGGCGGTAGACGTGCCGTAGACGTTGTAGCTAAGCCTCTGTTATATAGACAGTTACAAATAAATGTTTTATTGACTATTTTGTAATTTATTTGTAAACATTTGAAATAAAAGCGGTTCGGTACAACGTCTACAAAGGTAGTTTGGAGTGGTGTTTAAAGCAGGAAGAAAAGGAGAATGAGATGATCAAGAGTAATCTTTTAAAGAAATTCTGGCTGGTGTTAATATTAACTTCGATGATCAATATGTTTTCAATCCAGGCTTTTGCCTGGGGTGGGGATAGAGATACCAAGGATAGGGGTGGTTGGGGCCGGGATATAGGCGTTAGAGGCAGGGGAGTCACCAGGCCATATGAGGTTGTCGCGTTCGGACGCGATAGATACAGGTACCATGACGGTAAATTTTTCAGGTTAGGCTGGTTCGGGTTTGAATTCGCGCTTTTGACCCCGCCTGTCGGAGCGATCGTTACGACTATTCCGGCAGGGCATAGGACTATTTTGGCCGCGGGCACGACGTACTATTATTATGACAATATTTACTACACAGCTTGCCCGGAAGGATATATTGTCGCGGCTGCGCCTGTGGTAATTCATAACCCGCCAGTGGTACCGGTTGTTCCCGTAGTTCTCCAGCCTCAGAGTCCGGCGGCGACGGTTACGATCAATGTCCCCAATGCTAACGGCAGTTATACTCCGGTGAACTTGATCAGGAAAGATAATGGTTATGTCGGGCCGCAGGGGGAATATTATTCCGGTAATCCCACTGTTGAGCAGTTAAGGGCTTTGTACGGGAAATAGGCGGCATCTTAATACGGGATAGAAACAAAAACGGGCTTTTTAAGGGCCCGTTTTTTTATGCCCATCAGGCGGAGGCAGGGTATTCAGAAAATAAAAGCTTGACAAAATATTATAGTAAGCTATAATTTTAGTGTAAGCAATAAATATAAGGAGGGGTTTATGCAGGTTAAAGAGTATTCATTGCGTGAAAGAAAGCACGCCCAGACCAAGATCGCGATAGTTAATGCTTTCGTTGGCGCCCTGGAAAAATCCCGGTTTGAGGATATCTCCATTCGCTGGATCTGTAAGGAAGTGAATATTTCCGAAGGGACTTTCTTTAATTATTTCTCCGAGAAGTTAGATATGATCAATTATTACACCCAACTGCTTTTCCTTAAGATCATCTGGGAGGCGCGCCAGGTGGCGGAAGAGGATAAATTCCCCGGTTTTATCGAAGCAGTCTTCACCAAGCTGGCCGATGAACATAAGAACGCTAATATTATTTATAAGATGATCTCGGTCCTGCTTCTTCAGCAGGAAAAGCCGAAAGAGTTGGTTGTTCCCGCGATCGAACGCAAGATGCTTTTTCCCGATTATCCGGGAATAGAGGATATCCCGTTGGCTTTTCCCGATGAATTTTTCAGGTCATACCTTGAAAAAATGTATAAAAAAGGGCTGCTTCCCGCGGATGTTAAGGTGAATGACCTGAAGGTGTCGCTGAATGCGATTATGATTGGAACGTTACTGGCGCTTAAATTCGATGATCTGGACAACAAGAAGTACCATTATTTACGTCAATTGCGCCTGCTTTGGCAGGGATTGGGTATCAAGAATACGACGAGGCGAAAATGAGAAGGTTATCCGTGTTTATCATGTTTTTATGCGCTGCCGCGGTATTTATCTGTGATATAGCGCAGGCAGAAGAACATCTGCCGGTAAGCCCGGCTCTGCGGATAGGGCTGGCGGAGACTATCCAGCGTGCCCTGGACACCAGCGAGGAAATAAGCATCAAGAGTAACCAGGTTATAAAGACTCAAGGGGCATATCAGGAAGTGCGTTCGGGAATGTTGCCCCATATAAGCGCTCAATCATCATGGACCGACAATATGAACTATCCATCTGCGGCGGATAAGACTGACTATGCTATGGATGGGGGGATCAGTGCATCTCAAGTCCTTTGGTCATTCGGCAAGGTTATGTACGCGGTTAATGCAGCTAAGAAGGCGATAGACGCCAGCAGATTCAATCGCGAAGCAGGCAGGCAGGATGTTATTTACGCGGCAAAGTTAAGTTACTACAGCACGCTGTTATCCAGGAATACTTTGTCTATAACCGAAAGATCATACGCTAATGTTCTTGAGAGTAAAGAGCTTATGACTAAACGCTCATATGGGGGCCGCAGTTCTAAATATGAGATCCTTAGAATGAACGCGGAAGTTGCCAGCAGGGTGCCCACGGTAAATGAGGCCAGGACCGAGTTTGACACGGCAACTGAGACTTTGAAGAAATTGATCAATGTTGATCCGGACAGCCGGGTTGATCTTGTGGGCGAATTCAGCGATAAATACGAGGAATTTGATTATAAGGCATTGGTTATCGCTATGCGGGAACGCGAACCTTCGCTAAAAAGCCTGCGGGTGGGGATTGAATCCGCTGATGAGCAGGTAAAAAGCAGATATGCCGGGTTTTTGCCCACACTATCGGCAGTTTCTTCCTTAAGCCGGTCAGGGGGGTCTAATCAGCATCGTTTTTTGCGCGATAATGAAATGGACCGTTATGCCAGCGTAGGTTTTCGGGTCGATATACCTTTGTGGGAAGGCGGCTTAAAAGAGGCGCAGTTGGCCCAGGCTCAGGCGGATAAAGAAATAGCGGTTCTAAAGAGCCGGCAGGCGGATAAAGAGCTTCTCTTGGAACTCAAAAAAGCATACCTGGAATATCAACAGTATAAAAGCAATCTCTCGGCGAATATCGAGGCGGTCAACCTGGCCGACGAGTCGTTCAAACAATCGCAGGAGATGTTCGCCTCCGGACAGATCGATCTTACGGACCTGAACGACGCGGAACTGCTTTTGACCAACCAAAGGCTGAATAAAGAAATGACCTTGTTCAATATTAATATAACCCTGGCAAAGATAGAGAAGTTGATCGCGGGGCAGTATAACGAAAGGCCGGTCGATGCGCAATCGTAAGGCGGTTATATATATCGTGATCTTGATAGTTTGCTTTATTTCCATTTTGATCCGGATCAGTATGGTTAAGTCGGACCGCGGCCGGGAAATCATCAGTTACTACGGAGAATGGCAAAAGTCCGGTAAGCCGGTTGAGGTCCGGGTGATCGAGGCGGCTGATGTGCCGGTGTACGACCAGTTTACCGTAAGGGCTGTGGATGAGCGCATTGCCCGGGGGTTCGTTACCGGAGAAGTCCGGGAGGCTCTTCGTCCCGGACAGGAAATATACGCCGAGGATAAATCGGTTTCTTTGGCGATACTAAAGAGCGTGGGCAAGGATCTGGATCTTGATACCGGGATGTTCCCGGTGGCCATAGAGTTCAAAGATTCGCGCGATCCGGGCGGGGTATTTGTGGTTTCCGCGCATGTGGTGACCCTGAACAACGCGTTGGTGCTGCCTAACGAAATACTTGATATTTCCGCAGGCGAGTATTTTATCTGGAAAGATGAGGCTGGTTTCGCTAAGAGGCATAAAGTCAGTATCGGATCGCGGGATGGTTACGGCGCGGTGGTCGCCGAGGGATTGCGGCCCGGGGATAGAGTTATCGTCAGCGGCCAGAGTATGCTTGAGGATAATGACAGGCTTTTGGTTGTAAATGCCGCGATAACAGATAAAGCGGGGAAAGCTCGATGATAGAATTTTTTGTAAAACACCGGATCACTACGATTATGTTTGTCCTGGTCTTCGTGGTTCTGGGGCTATACAGTTATTCAAACCTGATGATCGAGAAAACGCCTAAGATCGATTTCCCGATCGTCACGGTTTCGGTCACCTATCCGGGGGCTACTCCGGTGGAAGTGGAGACCCAGGTGGTCAAGAAGATCGAGGACGCTATCTCAGAAGTCTCCGAGATCAAAAAGATCAAAAGCCAGTCTTATGACAGCTTCGGCTACATTTTCGTGGAATTCCTTCTTTCGGCGGACGTGAATATCAAGTCGATTGAGGTTAAAGATAAGGTTGAGGCTATTCTTAACGATCTGCCGGACGCGGTGGAAAAGCCGGTTATCGAGAAATACGACCCTTTGATCGAGCCGGTGCTGGATATGGTCCTGACCAGCGACAGCGGGGACCTGCGGGAGGCGTATGAATACGCGGATAAGACCTTAAAGACTAAATTTTCCTCTATCCGGGGCGTGGCTAAAGTCGATGTGTATGGCGGCAAGAAACGCCAGGTGAATGTTTGGCTTGATCCCATGCTGATGAAACAGCATTATATCAGCATCAATGAGGTTGTCGCGGCGTTGATGGCCCGCAACAAGAATGTGCCGGCTGGGGATATCGAAAAAGGGTTTGATGCCTTGAGCGTGCGCTTTACCGGCGAGTTCCAGAGCGTGGAAGAGATCGCCGATACCCGGCTGGTTTCCTCGGACGGCGGGGAATTTAAGCTTAAGGATGTTGCCAGGGTTGAGGACAGTTATAAAAAGATATCCAGCATCGCCAGGTATAACGCAAAGGAAGTGGTCGGGCTCTCCGTAAATAAGGCCTCTGACGGCAATTCCGTGTTCATCGCCCAGGAGATGAAGAAGCGGCTTGGTGATTTACGCAAAGGCCTGCCTCAGGGCATGCGCCTGGATATCGCCACCGACACCACGACCTTTATCGTTAACGAGACTTTAGACACTGAATGGAATATTATTGTCGGTATCATTTTTACCGTCGGACTGTTATTGTTATTTCTGGGCCGCTGGGATATGTCTTTTATCTCCGCGATCATTATCCCCGCGTCCATCATTTCTACGTTGTTCCCGGTGTGGATGTCGGGTTTTTCTATCAACATGATGACTTTGCTGGCTATCGCCACGGTATTGGGCACGCTTATTTCCAATGCCCTGGTTATTCTGGAAAACGTTATGGTCCATCTTAGCCGCCATGATGATCCGGAAAGGGCGGCGATCGACGGGACCAAAGAAGTAATTGTGCCGATTATCGCGTCTGCCGGAACGAACCTGGTGGTTTTTCTGCCTATCGCCATGATGGGAGGGATAGTCGGGCTGATGATGAAGTCTTTCGGGCTTACCGTGGTTTACGCCACCTGTTTTTCCCTGCTGGCCTCGTTCGTCCTTACCCCGATGTTATGCGCGGCAATGCTCAAGCCTGCCAAGGTTAAGAAGCCCGCGGGACCCGGGGTAATGGCGGCCGTAACCGCTAAATTAAAGATCTTGCCGGCCTGGATCGATAGCGGAATGGATTGGCTTAAGAAAGAATATAAACATATTTTTGAACTGATGTTCCGTTTTCCGCGCTGGACCATTGTTCTTTCCGGCCTGGTGTTGATCGGATCGTTCTTGCTGATGCCTTTTGTGGAAAATGATTTCGGCCCTAAATCTGACGAGGACAAAATTGTCATTAATCTTTCACTGCCTCAGGGTTCGACCATCGAGCGCACCGCAGCGGCGGTGAAACAGATCGAGGTTTTTCTGGAAACCATTCCGGAGAAAAAGGCGTATTTGACCAATATCGGGGATAACGGGGTGGAGAACGCCAAGATCACCCTGGATCTGGTCGCTTCGACGCAGCGTAAACGCAGCGACCTGAAGATCATCGATACGCTGATGAATTTCCTTTCCGGGATCCCGGATGTGGAAGCCAGCTGTGCGCGCCAGGGCATGGGTTCGATGACCGACGGCGACGTGGCTATAGACCTGTATGGAACGGATTACGGCGTGATGGTGGATATGGCCAGGCAGATGAAAGAGGTAATGTACAAGAGCGGTAATTTCCAAAGCATTATCCTGTCGTATAAATCGCCTAAAAAAGAGATGAGTTTAAAGCCTAACGAGGAAAAGCTTAATGAATTCGGGTTGAATGCCGCCAGCGTAGGCGCGGTAATGCGTTATTCCATCTACGGCGAGGATTCCAACGTCTATAAAGAAAAGGGCGAAGAATATAAAGTAAACGTGGAGGTCGATGACCGCTATGCCCGCAATTTCGACGATATCAAGGAGATCTCCATACTTTCACGCAAAGGCCTGATCCCGATCAATGAACTGGGAGAACTTAAAATCGAAAAGGCCATTCCCACGATCTGGCGCAGGGACAGGCAGCGGATCATCCGGCTTGACGGTTATTTGGGTAAGAGTTCTTTGGGGGTTGTGAGCAGGGATCTGGACAAGAAGTTCAAAAAGATCAAATTCCCCGCCGGGTACAGCTATAAGTATTCCGGCGAATCGGAGTATATGGCGGAGTCGAACACGGAGCTGGGCAAAGCGGGCCTTCTCGCGGTAATTTTGACATTTATGTTATTATGCGCGATCATGAATTCTTTGATCGCCTATCCCTTGGCGGTTATGGTCACGGTGCTGACTTCCATCGCCGGGATGATACTGGGGCTGTTCTTTCTGAATCAGAGCGTCAATATCGCCTCGATGATGGGGATGGTCATGCTGGTGGGGATGGTGGTGAATAACGCCATCCTGCTTCTGAACCAGACTCTGGTGAATATGAAAGAAGGGCTGGCGGTCAAGGACGCGCTGTGGCAGGGCGCGTCGGATAAATTCCGGGCGATCATCATGACCTCGCTTTCTATAATATTGGGCGTAGTCCCGCAGATGTGGAGTTTGAGCATTATTAAACAGTCTATGGGCGCGGTGATGATCGGCGGGATGCTGGCGTCGATCGTTTTTACTTTTGTCCTGGTGCCGGTGGTATTCTGGTACCTGGAATCCTTAGAAAGGAAAATCTTCAGATCCTGACAAATGGAAGATCTAAGGCTGTTGTTTTTGATCACTAAATTGCTGGGCAAGAATAAGCCGATACTTGAACATGGCAGGCGTGTGGCAAAACTCGCCTGCGCTATCGGCGAGACGATGAAATATTGCGACGCGGGGCTTGAGCATATCCGCTTCGCCGCGATCGTCCACGATATCGGAAAAACCCGGTTATTGGCTGATATAGTCAATAAGCCCGGGGCGCTCGACGAGAATGAGCGCGTCTTGATAAGAAGGCACCCTGAGCTGGGATACCGTTTGTTGAAATTCGTCAGGTCCGATCTGATCGTAGCGGAGGTCGCGTTGCAGCATCACGAGCGGATGGACGGCTCAGGATACCCGTTCGGATTAAAAGCGAAAGATATAAACCCCGTTTCCAGGATAATAACTGTTTGCGATGTGATCGACACGATGGTATCTCCGCAGGTATATAGGCCGGCATTATCTATGGACAAGGCGCTCGAGGAGATCGCGAAAAACAGCGGTTCATTATACGATCCTAAAGTAGCTGATGTCATCCTGGCGTTTGGTAAAAAAGGGAAATTGGGCGGTTAAATCCGCGGGAAGCGATCTTTTTATCTGGGCTCTGCGTGGATATCAGTGGAGAAAAGTACTCCCCGGCTTGGAAGCAGCCGAATAGGCGGGCATTCTAAAACAAAAAACGGGCTCTTTAAAAAAGCCCGTTTTGGTTTTTGTTTAACCGTTTAATTTAGTGCGGAGGGAGGGAGTTGAACCCTCACACCTCGCGGCACAGGCTTCTGAGACCTGCGCGTCTGCCAATTCCGCCACCTCCGCAAAAGTAGATACAAGTATATCCCAGCCTTTCGATCCTGTCAACTCAAACATTTTTGCATTGCCCCTGGTATTTTTTGTTGTTATAATATATACTCTCATAAGGAGGAAAAAGGTGCTTTTTGAGGCATTTTCCGCTACTATAGTAGGGGTAGGCCAGAGTTTTGTTCTGGGCGCGATAGGCTATTTTATAATCAAGCGTAACTTTTTGGGGGCAGAAGGGTTAAACGCTCTTAGCCGTTTGGTGATCGAAATCACCCTGCCGTTGTTGATATTTTGCCGGTTGATCCGGGATTTTGACCCCGCGCTTTATCCTCAATGGTGGATATTTCCCCTTTTGAGCATAGCGATAACCGCCGTGGCATTGACAATCGGTTTTATTTTTTCCGGTTTCTCGCGGAAGGTACAGGAAAGGCTGCAGTTCTTAAGCCTGGTTTCTTTTCAGAACTCAGGGTATTTGCCGCTGGTTCTGTTCGCTTCTATCCTGTCTAAGGATAAAGCTGATGTTATGTTCATTTACCTTTTCTTGTTCCTGCTGGGTTTTAATTTGTTGATGTTTTCTTTGGGGACGTATCTTTTGACATATAGCAAATCCAGGAAATTCGACTGGTGGAGCCTGCTTAATCCTCCGGTGATCGCCACGCTGTCCGGTTTGCTTGTTGTTTTCCTGGGTGCAGCCGGATTTATACCCGGGGCTGTGCTTAAGCCGCTGGAAATGGCCGGGGATTGCACTCTGCCTTTAGCCATTTTTGTGGTCGGAGGGAATATAGCTGCGATAAAATGCTCCGGTAAATATAATAAGGCGATCGGTTTAATGGTTTTAGTTAAGCTGGTCATTTTGCCGGTTTTAGGTTTATGGGCGGTATATCTGTTCAAACTGCCGGATCTTTTGGGTTTGTTGATCGTTATGCAGCTGGCTATGCCGCCTGCCGCAAATTTGTCGGTTATAGTCAGCCAATATAAACAAGAGGACTGTCTGGTCAGCCAGGGGATATTTTACAGCCATATCTTGTGCATAGTGACCATACCTCTGTTTTTAAGTTTATATTTTGCCATAAGTATGCTAAAATGAGCGATACAATAGCTACCAATAAACAGGCATTCCGCGATTACTTCATTCAAGAAACGGTTGAAGCCGGCGTTGAATTAAGGGGCAGCGAAGTTAAATCCTTAAGGGCCGGACATATCAGCTTCAGCGATAGTTTCGCCAGGATCGATAAAGGCCAGGTTTTTTTATATAACACGCATATAAGTCCTTATGAGCAGGCGAGTTATCTTAACAGCGAGCCTGTGCGCGTGCGCAAATTGCTTTTGCACCGCAAACAGATAGCCAAACTTGATGCCCAGATGAGTCAGGGTGGGCTGGCTTTGATCCCTTTGAAGGCTTATTTTAATTCTCACGGATTTGTCAAGGTTGAACTGGCTTTGTGCAAGGGCAAGAAATTTTATGATAAGCGTGAGGATATCAAGCGCCGGGAAGTTGACCGGAAGATCCGGCAGACCATTAAGAGCCGGAACAGGTGAGGCGGTTTTAAATTTGCTCCTCGCGGCGGCAGCCGCTCGGGGTGTGGAGAGACTCCTCGTCCGTTAGTAAAATGTTCGGACTCGGAGTCAAATTTTCGCTGCTACCGCAGCTCAAATTTGAGGGGGTGACAGGTCTCGACTTAGATATGTCGGGTAAGGGCAGCATGTCGCGGACGCAAGGTTGGCCGCGTTAAAAATCCTTGTACAATACAAATGCTAACGAAAATATAGCAGATGTCGCAGAGAGAATCGCTAATGGTGCTTATATTCCGGCGCCTTCAGTGGTTCCTTTTGCACCGTTCGCCTTAGCTCACTAATCTGAGCTAAGCCTCAAACCTGTCTGCCTAAGGGCGGGATTTGAGACTCTAATTTAGGCTGGCCCCGGCCGTTAGCCTTCAAAACCGGGGTAAGAGTAGTAAAAGGCTGCGCCTTGTTCAATCCTGTCTGTCGGAGTGTATGGGGCTAAGCGTAAATGCCAGACTAAACATGTAGCGGCTTTTATCAGAGTATTTAAGGACGGCGGTTCGATTCCGCCCACCTCCACCAATTTCTTCCGCCGAGGATAAATTTGGCGTAAGAGTTAGCAGTTAGAAAATGAAGGAGGAATTTGCTTTGTTTTTGAGCAAAAAAGCTATATCCACGCTGTTGATCTTTTGCTGGATCTGCTCGGGTTGCGTTACTGTACCGCGCGACCTGAGCCAGGGGGATGCGTTCAGCCTGTACGGGACGCAGTATTCTTCCCTGGCCGCGTTTTGCCAGAGTAAAGGGATAAACTGGCATTACGACGGTTTGACCAGGTCGGTTGTTTTGAACAGGGGCGTCCATAAGATAAGCCTGCAGATCGGCAATGATCTGGCTGTAGTTGACGGTTCGGTCAGCCGGATGAGAGAGCCGGTAGAGATATATTCCGGGGCTATTATTATGCCGCATAAATTCCGGGAACAGGTTTTAGAGCCGTTGTTCAAAGAACCGGCTGCGGTAAAACCCCTCGTGTCATTTTCGGGGATACGCAAAGTGGTTATTGACGCCGGCCACGGCGGGAAAGACCCGGGGGCTATAGGGAAAACCGGGCTAAACGAAAAGGATGTTACCCTTGATATCGCCAGGCGGCTGGACGAGTCGCTGAAGGCCAGGGGAGTGGAAACAGTAATGACCCGCTCCAGCGATAAATTCGTCCCGCTTTCCGAGCGGGTATCTATTACCAATAATTCCGGAGCGGATATTTTTATAAGCATCCACGCCAACGCCAACCGCGCCAGGAGCCTGAGCGGTTTTGAGGTATACCATGCCTCTCAGGCTGTGCCCGACAGTCAGAAGGCAGCGGCTGCTGCCAAGGCAGCCAGGTTTAATTTAGACCGCGGATGTTTTGCCAGCAGCGATCTGACCCTCAAAACGATACTCTGGGATATGATCTACAATTATAACCGGGGCGAATCGATAGAATTATCCCGGATATTATGCAAGGATATGGACGAAAGCCTGGATGCGCGGATCATTGGGGTGAAAAGCGCTAATTTTTTTGTGCTCCGAGGGGCGAATGTCCCTGCGGTATTGATCGAGGTGGGATTTGTGTCTAACGGCAAGGAAGAGCGGTTATTGCGCAGCGGATCTTACCGCCAGGCCCTGTCGGACGGTATTGAAAAAAGCCTGGCGGATTATTGCTCTGTCAAATCAGAAAGGTACTGCAGATGAGATCGATCGGCGTATTTGATTCGGGCGTGGGCGGGCTTACGGTGGTCAGGGAATTGATCCGCCAGATGCCTAACGAGGATATCGTTTATTTCGGGGATACCGCCAGGGTCCCTTACGGGATAAAGTCCAAGGAAACAGTCATCCGTTTCTCTATTGAGAACATACTTTTTCTTCTTAAACATGATGTTAAGCTTATCTGTGTGGCCTGTAACACGGTCTCCAGCCTGGCCCTTCCGGTGATCCGGCATCATTTCAAGGTGCCTATAGTCGGTGTTATCGGCCCCGGGGTCAGGGAAGGGGTTTACGCCACCCAGAACAAGCGCATCGGGGTTATCGGCACGCACGGGACGATCAAAAGCCGCGCTTATGAGAATGAGATCAAACATCTTGATCCGGATATAAAAGTGACGGCGGTAGCCTGCCCTTTATTCGTACCCTTGGTAGAGGAGGGCTGGCTGGACGGCGAAGTGGTGATGAAAGTCGCGGCGGCCTATCTTAAACCGTTAAAGGATAATAAGGTGGATACGGTGATCATGGGTTGCACCCATTATCCTTTGCTCAAGCCGGTGATCCGCAAGGTTATGGGCGACGGGGTCAAGGTGATCGATTCAGCTAAACAAGTGGCTATGGAAGTGAACAAGATACTTTCCGCTGACGGGCTTTTGAAAAAGTCCGGTAAAGGAAAACACCGTTTTTTTGTCAGCGATAATCCGGAATGGTTCAGCGGCCTGGCGGAAAGGTTTATGGGCCGGCCGATAACTAACGCTACCAGGGTGAACAATGTATAAAGTAAAAGTGGAAGGGGTTTTTAGCTCCGCACATAACCTGCGCGGATATAAAGGCAAATGCGAGGACCTCCACGGCCATAACTGGAGGGTGGAGGCGGTTGTCTCAGGCGATAAGCTGGATAAGATCGGCATGCTTATGGATTTTAAATTGCTCAAAGAAAGATTGAATTTTCTCCTGGAAACACTTGACCATAAATATCTGAACAAACAGAAGCCGTTCAACAAGACAAACCCCACTTCCGAGAATATCGCCAGGTATATTTACGACAGGCTGAAACTGAAGGTCAGGGACCTGAGAGCTGTGACAGTTTGGGAAAATAACACCAGTTGTGCTACTTATGAGGAATAAGAAACGCGCGATCGTCCTGTTGTCCGGCGGATTGGATTCCGCAGTCACCCTGTATTTTTCCAGGGCTGCAGGCTTTGTTCCTTACTGTCTTATTTTTGATTACGGCCAGAGGCATAAGAGGGAGATAGAAGCGAGTAAGAAGATCTGCCGCAAGTCCGGCTGTGAATTCCAGGTGGCAAAGATCAGTTTGCCGTGGAAGGGATCGGCGCTTTTGGATAAGAAACGCACGCTTCCCAGAGCTACTGGCGATGGAGGAGTAAGATCCATACCTGCCACTTATGTGCCCGGCCGGAATATAATATTTTTGAGCTTTGCTTTATCATTTGCCGAGGCGGTGGCAGCCCGGGCGATATTCATCGGAGCGCACAGCCAGGATTATTCCGGTTATCCGGATTGCCGCCCGGAGTTTTTCCGGGCCTTTGACAAGGTCGCGTTGACCGGGACGAAAGCCGGCGCAAAAGGGTCAAGGATAACTATCCACAGGCCACTGCTCAGAATGAATAAAGCGCAGATAATCCGTTTGGGGAATAAACTGGGAGTGCCGTTTGAATTGACCTGGTCTTGCTATACAGGCGGCGGACAGCCCTGCGGCAAATGCGACAGCTGTTATTTCCGGGCCAGGGGATTTCTCCAGGCAGGCCTGGCCGACCCGGCGTTAAGATAAGGAGTTGTTTGCGGTTATGAACGGGCAAGTTACGGAGATATTCGAAAGTATGCAGGGCGAGGGCATATACCTCGGCGAAAGGCAGATCTTTGTCCGTCTTTTCGGCTGTAACCTGAAATGCTCTTTTTGCGACACGCGGGTTTTCCGGTTCAAGCAGTATCAACCGCAGGAACTGGTCAACGAACTGCTTTCGTTCGGCGATATTTATCATTCGGTAAGTTTCACCGGAGGCGAGCCTCTTTTACAGAAAGATTTCCTGAAAGAAACGCTGAAGCTCAGCCGGGCCGCGGGGTTTAAGAATTACCTGGAGACCAACGGCACCCTGCCTGACGAGTTGTCCGAGATTATCGACCTGGTAGACATAGTATCGATGGATTTTAAACTGCCTTCTTCGACCGGCGGAGGTGATCTTTGGCAGAAGCATCGCCGGTTCCTGGAAGTGAGCTCGGCCAGTGAGGTGTTTGTAAAAGCGGTGGTCAACGAGTCGACTGTCGAAGAGGATATATCGCGGGCAATAGAAGTGATCAATTCAGTCAATCCCACGGTGGTCCTGGTGTTGCAGCCGGACAGCCGGGTGGAATTCGCTGTTTTGAAAAAGAAGATCGATCATTATAAGGGGATTTGCGCGCGGAATAATATCATTACTTGTATTATTCCACAGGTGCATAAAATAGCAGGAGTTAAATAATATGGCTAAAAGGTCAAGCTACGAAGGATTGCAGTCGGATGTCCGTAAAATGAAGACCCCGGCGATCGAGGTCTGGGAGAACCAGTACCCGGACAGGGATTATACTATCGACCTGGATATCCCGGAATTCACCTGTATCTGCCCGAAGACCGGTTTGCCGGATTTTGCCTCCATACGCGTTGAATATTCTCCGGATAAATATTGCATAGAGCTTAAGTCTTTCAAGATGTATACTATATTTTACAGGCAGATGGGTATATTCCATGAACATCTGGTGAACAGGATGGTTGACGACCTGGCCGGCGCTTGTAACCCCCGCTGGCTTAAGATCACCGGAAAGTTCAATCCCCGGGGCGGAATAACCACTACCGTGATCCGGGAATACAAGAAAAAATGAAAACAATAAAAGCCGAGAAAATTTCCGCTGCAGTAAAAGAGCTGTGTATTAAGGCTAATTTCGTTCTAAGGAAAGACGTCTTAAAGCTCTTGCGCCGGGCTTTGGTCTTAGAGAAAGGGCCCCGGGCAAGGCGTATACTTGAGGCTATCATTAAGAACGCCGGGATAGCCGATAAGCATAGGCTGGCAATATGCCAGGATACCGGGATGCCCTGCGTGTTCGTGGAGCTCGGGCAGGGGGTAATGATCAAAGGCGACCTGAACGCCGCGATCAACAAGGGGGTTATGGCAGGTTATAGGGCCGGGTCTTTCAGGAATTCGATCATTAAAGATCCTATCCTGCGCGGTAAGCCGGCATACGCGCCGGCAGTGATACACGTAGATATCGTAAAAGGGGATAAGCTCAGGCTTACTGTTCTGCCTAAAGGTTTCGGCTCGGAGAATAAAAGCCGGCTGAGGATGTTCAATCCCACAGCTTCTCTAAAACAGATAAAGGGGTTTGTCGTTGATGCGGTCAAGGCCGCAGGCCCGGATGCCTGTCCGCCTTATGTTGTGGGCGTAGGCATCGGCGGCACCGCGGATATGGCGGCAGTGTTGGCTAAAAAGGCGTTATTGCGGGATATATCCGTCAGCCGCGGTAAATTAGCGAAAGAATTATTGAACGAAATAAACAAACTAAGGATCGGTCCGATGGGGTTAGGCGGCAAGGCCACTGCCCTGGCTGTAAGTATCGAGACATATCCCACGCATATCGCCGGACTGCCGGTGGCGGTGAATATCAGTTGTCATGCCACCCGCAGCGCAGCGGCCGTATTATAGTGAAGATGAAGACTATAAATTTACCTTTTTCAGTAAAGGATCTGGAGGAATTAAAGGCAGGGGATGAGGTCCTTTTAACCGGAACGATCTTTACTGCCCGGGACCAGGCGCATTCCCGGCTTGTCCGGCTTATTCGTTCAGGGGAAAAACTGCCTTTTGCGGTCAAAGGACAGGTTGTTTATTATTGCGGCCCTACGACAACTCCATCCGGCAAAGTGATCGGTTCCTGCGGACCGACCACCAGCAGAAGGATGGATGAATTCACTCCGCTTCTTCTTTCCGCAGGCTTAAAGGCGATGATCGGTAAAGGCAACCGTTCGGATGAAGTAGTTGCCGCGATCAAAAGATACAAGTCCGTGTATTTCGTGGTTTATGCCGGATGCGGGGCGTTGATCTCTCAATATATCAAGCGTAAATCTACTGCGGCATTTAAGGAATTAGGCCCTGAGGCGGTTTACCGGTTAGAGGTAAAAGATCTTCCCGTGATCGTAGCTATTGATATTAACGGTAAGAATATCTACAAAGGAAAATAAAATGAAGATGAAGAGATTACAGCATAAGTTGATCTGGATGCTTCTTCTTACTTCGACTCTGCCGTTGGTCCTGGTAGCCGGCATCACTATTTTTTTTATGGGCAAACTTGCGGTCCAGGAGGCCTTTAACCGGATCAATAATAACCTGAAGATCACCGCCAACGTTTGTTCCAGCGTTAACGACCATTTGAAATATGTGGTCAGGGACCAGAACAGGAGGATCGCTACCCTTATCCAGGATGACCAGTTGGATCTTCTGCGTAATGAGTATAATAAGGTGATCCAGAGGCACAAACTGGATTTCTTTATCGTAACCGATGTGGAAGGCAAGGTGCTTGTGTCTATGACCAGCCCGAAATTGGAGGGTTATGACTACAGCCGCAATATATTCGTGCGCATGGCTATGCAGGGCAAGATCACTGTTTCGACCGAGGTGTTCAATAAGCACGCCCTGGAAAGGCTGGGTTTGTTTTCCAAGTCCAGGATCGAGAGCGTTACGCCGGTACAGGGCATGGTTATTACCGTCACTATGCCGGTGATCAATACGAATGAAGTGGTCATCGGGACCATGACCGCCGGATATCTGTTAAATAATAATAACGCCGTTTTGGCGGATAAGATCACCCAGGATACCGGATTGGCGGCGAGTATATTCCTGGATAATCTGCGTATTTGTTCGAACATCCCTTTTAATGATAAATTCAGGGTGACCGGGAGTTTATTGCCCGCGCAATTTGCCGGAAAGACCCTGCTGGGCGGTAAGAACTTTATCAGCAGGATACCGGTAGGCGACAGTTGGTATCTATCAGGATACCTTCCTATGGAGGACAGCGAGAAGAAGATAATCGGGATGATCGGCATCTCTATATCCGAAAAAGAGATCTTTAAGCTTCGGGATAACCTGATGAAGATATTCACTGCGGCGGTATTCTTGTCCATTTTTCTCTCGCTGGTATTCGGCGGGATCAAAGGGGCTAATATAGTCCGTTCTATCCGCAAACTTCGTAAAGGTATCGAGGCGTTCGGCCACGGTGATTTTTATCACCGCGTTGAAATAGAATCAAGGGATGAGATAGAGGAATTGGCCGATTTCTTCAACCAGACCATGGAACAGCTGGTGATGACCAAGAACGAACTGGAGGTCTGCTCGCGAAACATCCTGAGTTTGGAGTACAAGGTTACCAAAAGCGATCAGCAACTCGCCGCTGTGCATAAGCAATTGCTGGAATACGAGAGAATGGCGGCAATGGGCAAGATGGCTACTTCATTAAGCCATGAATTGCGCAATGTCTTTACCGAGATCCAGTCCAGCGCGTACAGCCTCAAAGAGAGGATAGACAGGAATTGCCCGGGGTACCCTGATTTTCTCAGGGGGATTGAAGATGGCTTGAACCGGGCCAACGAGATCCTGACCAGCATCTTAAACTTCAGCTACCCGAAGAAGCTTATATTAAGCGTAGTGGATATTAATTATCTGATCGACAGCATGCTTGATACTCCTAATTTGCAAGCGCAGATCAAAAACAGCAGGGTTAATGTGTTAAAGGATCTTGCTCCGCATTTGCCGGGGTTCCAGGTGGACGGGTTGCAAATGAGGGAGGCGGTTTTGAACCTGGTGGTCAACGCGATCCAGGCAATGCCTGAAGGCGGAACGCTTAAGATCTCCACCAGGGAAGACCAGGGTATGGTGCGGATCCGGATCGCCGATACAGGAAACGGTATGTCCGAAGATACATTGAGTAATCTTTTTACCCCGTTTTTTACCACCAAGAGCCGGGGGCTGGGACTGGGGCTGGCTATATCTAAATCCATAATCCAGGAGCATGGCGGACATATCCAGGCGGAATCGGAACTTGGGAAAGGCACGGTATTCAGCATCAGTTTACCCCGGGAGAGGAAATCATGAGCAATCCTGAGAACGTCCTTATTGTTGACGATGATAAAATAATCTGCGAACACCTGAAAGCCGGCTTGTCCGACCAGGGGTATTTTCTGGTCACGGCGAACAGGGGCACTACCGCTATCGAGGAAACTAAAAAACGTTCATTTAACCTGATCGTGCTGGATCTGATGCTTCCTGATATACAGGGGATCGATCTGATGCGCGCGATAAGCATCCGCTGCCCGGAAACAAGCTTTATTGTTTTTACCGGCTACGCCACTATTTCTTCGGCGATCGAGGCGCTCAAGGTCGGCGCTTACGATTATATCATCAAGCCTTTTGATATTGACCATCTCAAATTGGTGGTAAGAAGGAGCCTGGAGAAACAGAGCCTGATGGTCAGGAATAAGGAGTTGGTGGAAACGCTGGCCAAGGAGAACGAGCAATTGGAAGTTATAATGGAGGCATATAATGAGATCGGCAGCATCTTTCGGCTCGATGACCTGGCGGATTTTGTCACGGCCATGGCTTTAAAGATAGCTGATGCCGAAAGGGCGTCTTTTATGCTGGTAGACGAAAAGAACAATGAGTTGGTTATCAGGGGCGCCCAAGGATTGATCCCGGAAAAGGCCAAT
>JALOCB010000026.1 GCA_023227985.1 Candidatus Omnitrophota bacterium
AGCACCCCGGTGCTGATCGGTTTCCTGAACGAGGTTGAAAAGGAATTTTTCGAGTCTTTTATCACGGTCTCGGGGATCGGGCCTAAAGCCGCTTTAAAAGCTCTGAATCAGCCGATATCCCAGATCGCCAGGGCGATCGATGAAGGCGACGTGGATTCCCTGCGCTCTTTGCCCGGTATAGGGCAGCAGCGGGCAAAGGAAGTGATCGCCAAACTGCAGAACAAAGTCGGCAAATTCGGATTGATCCAGGACAGCCAGGTAAAGAACGCAGGATCGCCGGCCCATGATATGCAGGAAGAGGTAATGGCAGTGCTTACCCAACTGGGATATAAAAAACCGGAAGCCCAGACTATGATAAAAAAAGCCCTGGAACACGCCGGGCAGATAAAAACAAGCGAGGAATTACTCAACGAAGTTTACCGTCAGAAAAAAATACTTTAATTACGCCAGCGGGAGATATTATGGAAGAAAATACCCAAGCTGTGGAAAATACGCGAACGGATGACAATATAAAAGCGGTCGTCGAGGCCCTGCTTTTTTCCAGCGAAAAACCTTTAATGGTCGACCAGATCCGCAAGGTCCTGGATAACCTGGCCGCGGACCAGATCCGCGGGAAGATCCTGGAATTGAAAGAAGAGTATGAGCATTCCAACCGCGGCATGCGCATATATGAGGTCGCCGGAGGCTATCAGATGATCACCGCGCCGGTCTTCGCCACTTTCCTGCGCAAACTATATAAAGGGCCTCAGAGCTCGGAAAAACTATCCAAACCCGCCCTGGAAACTCTGGCGATAATCGCTTATAAACAGCCTTTGTCCAAGCTGGAGATAGAATCCCTGCGAAAGGTCAACGTGGACGGGGTCATGGCGACATTGCTGGACAAGAACCTGATCCGCGTTACCGGCAGGAAAAAAGCGCCGGGACGGCCCAAGGTATACGGGACCAGCCGGGAGTTCCTGGAATATTTCGGGTTAAAATCACTTGAAGAGCTGCCAAAGATCGACAATTTCCCTTTGCCTCAGGAATTGCTGGAATCGCCGATCGAAGAAACGCCAAAGAAAGAGGAGAACAATGTCCCTGGAGAAGCTGCGCAAACAAATTAACGAAACCGACAAGAAACTGGTAGAGGTCCTGAACCGCCGCGCCAGGATCATCCTGCGCATCGGGACGATCAAGGAAAGAACCGGCAAAAGCGTCTATTGCGCCGACCGGGAAAGCAAGATACTTAAAGGCATAACCGCGGCCAATAAAGGGCCGTTAAAATCCGAGGCATTGAAGGCGATCTACCGCGAGATCATGTCCGCCAGCCGGGCGCTGGAAAAGCCGCTGACCATCGCGTTCCTGGGCCCACAGGCTACTTTCACCCATCAGGCGTCGCTGAAGAAATTCGGCAGCCAGGTCGATTACCTTTCCTGCGAAAACATCAGCGACGTGTTCAATGAGGTGGAAAAAGACGCGGCGGATTACGGGGTAGTGCCGATCGAGAATTCTATCGAAGGCGCGGTCAACTACACCCTGGACATGTTTATGGACTCCGACCTTAAAATATGCAGCCAGATGAGCCTGGATATTGCGCATAACCTGCTGGCTAACTGTTCACTGGAACGGATCCGCAAGGTTTACTCCGTGCCTCAAGTCTTCGGGCAATGCCGGATATGGCTGCAGGAAAATTTGACGCACGCCGAACTTATCGAGGTCTCCAGCACCACCAAGGCCGCCCAGGTCGCCGCGCACGAAAAGAACAGCGCTTCCATATCTTCGATACTGGCGGCGCAGATATACGGATTAAAGACCGCCTGCCGGAATATCGAAGATTCCCCGCATAACATCACCAGGTTCTTTGTCATCGGCAAGGAACAATCCGGGATCACCGGGCAGGACAAAACATCGCTGATGTTTTCGATAAAAGATAAAATAGGCGCGTTGCACGAAATGCTCGAGCCGTTCCGAAAACACAAGGTAAACCTGAACAAGATCGAATCGCGGCCGTCGAAGAAAAAGGCCTGGGATTATTATTTCTTTGTCGATCTGGAAGGGCATATCCTTGAACCCAGGATCAAAAAAGCGGTTGAAGAGCTGGAAAATAAATGTAAATTCTTAAAGGTGCTGGGTTCATACCCGGTAGGAGACTAAAAATGAGCTTAGCCAGAAGGAACATACAGGAGATATCCCCATATATCGCCGGCAAACCGATCGCCGAGACAAAACGCGAATTGGGCTTAAAGAAAGTGATAAAGCTGGCTTCCAATGAAAATCCTTTCGGTGCTTCGCCGAAAGCGGTGAAAGCGATCAAACGCTGTTTGAAAGAGCTGAACCGTTATCCGGACAGCAACAGCTTTTATTTAAAGAAGCGCATAGCCTTGGGGCTCGAGGTCATACCTTCGAGCATCGTAGTCGGCAACGGCTCCGACGAATTGATCGATATTGTCCTGAAGACCTTTGTCGAAGACGGCGAGAACATAGTGACCGGGGATACCACTTTCCTGGAATACGGCATTATTTCCAAGGTTTACGCGCGGCAGGTCATCAAGGTCCCCTTGAAGGATTTTCGTTTCGATCTCGAGGGCATCCGGGATAAAATAAACAACAAGACCAAACTGGTCTTTATCGCCAATCCCAACAACCCAACCGGAACTTACGTAACTAAACCCGAACTGGAAAAATTCCTTTCGGGATTGCCGGATAACGTGATCGTGGTGATGGATGAGGCATATGACATATTTATTGACGTCCCGGATTATCCGTCCGGCGCGGATTATATAGGAAAAAACAACATAATCGTTTTGAAGACATTTTCCAAGGCTTACGGCCTGGCCGGATTACGCGTAGGTTTTGCCGTGGCCGCGGAGAGCTTAACCGCCTTTATGGAAAAAGCCAGACAGCCGTTCAATGTCAATTTGCCGGCCCAGGAAGCAGCCCTGGCTGCGCTGGACGACAAAGCGTTCCTGAACAAGACGCGCAAACTTGTCCTTAAGGGCAAAAAATACCTGTACGGCTGTTTTGACCGGATGAGCCTGGAATATATACCGTCGGTCACCAATTTCATTTTAGTCGACCTGAAAAAAGACGGGGTAACGGTATTTAAAGACCTATTGAAACAGGGGGTCATAGTCCGCGATATGCAGCAATATGGATTGAAGAATTTCGTGCGGATTACTATCGGGACTGCCGCGGAAAACAGAAAATTGATCGCCGCGTTAAAAAAAGTATTATAAAAACGGGGTAAAAAATGATCATTGTATTAAAACCTGGAACGACCGAAGAACAGGTAAGCCACATTATCCAAAAAGTCGAAAAACTCGGACTGACCCCGCATGTTTCCAAAGGGACAGAGAGGACCATCATTGGAGTGATCGGCCCGGAAGATATATTAAGGATCACCCCGCTGGAGGCATACCCTGGCGTAGAAAAGGTCATGCCGGTTTTAGCCCCTTACAAGCTGGTATCCCGGGAATTCAAATCCCAGGATTCGGTGATCGATGTGGGCAAAGGCGTGAAGATAGGCGGTAAAAATATCGTCATATTCGCAGGTCCGTGCGCGATTGAGGATACCGATACCCTTTACGATATCGCCCAGGAAGTAAAGAAAGTCGGGGCAAAGATACTGCGCGCAGGCGCATTCAAACCCAGGACATCACCTTACAGCTTTCAGGGAAAAGGCAAAGAAGGCCTGGAAATACTGCAAAAGGTCGGCAACGACCTGGATATGGTCACCATAACCGAGGTAATGGATTCCCGGGACGTGGAGCTGGTGGCTAAGTATGTCGATATCCTGCAGATAGGCGCGCGCAATATGCAGAATTTCAATCTTTTGAAAGAAGTCGGGCAGACAAAGAAACCGGTGCTATTAAAGCGCGGCCTGGCTTCGACCATCAAGGAACTGCTGATGTCGGCGGAATATATACTATCCGGAGGGAATTTTAACGTGATACTCTGCGAACGCGGTATCCGGACGTTCGAGGATTACACCCGCAATACACTGGATATCAGCGCGATCCCCGCGGTAAAACAGCTTTCGCATCTGCCGATAATCGCCGATCCCAGCCACGCGGCTGGAAAATGGGGGCTGGTTGCGGCGTTATCCAAAGCGGCTGTAGCAGCCGGCGCGGACGGATTGATCGTCGAAGTGCATAGTCACCCCGAGGACGCTTTATCCGACGGCGCGCAATCGCTTTTACCGGATAATTTCGCCAACCTCACACAGGAATTAAAGACCGTGGCCGCGGCTGTGGGAAGAGAGATATAAATGAAAATATTCGATAAAGTGGCTATAGTCGGCATTGGGCTTATCGGCGGCGCGATCGCAATGGAAATAAAAAAGAAGCGGTTGTGCCGCAGCGTGGTCGGGATAAGCCGCCATAAAAAAAACCTTCAGTTCGCGAAAAAAATCAAAGCTATCGACGCCGGATCAGTATCCCTGGAGATACTTAAAGACGCGGATATGGTGATCCTGGCAACCCCGGTCAGCGCTATCCTGGAACAAGCGCCTGAAATCGCAAAGGCCATCCGTCCGGACTGTATCGTTTGCGATGTCGCCAGCACGAAATACGGGATTGTAGCCCGGCTGGATAAACTTTTCCCGCGCTTCATCGGGACCCATCCGTTGGCGGGATCTGAAAAACGGGGGATCAAAAATTCTCCGGGCGTTATCCTGGACGGATCGATCTGCATAATTACCCCGACCAAACGCACCGATAAGAATACTTTAAAGATTGTCACGGCGTTTTTTGCCAAGATAGGATTCAAGACCGTTGTGATGTCCGCCCAAGACCATGACCTGGCGTTATCATTCATAAGCCATCTGCCGCACTTGGCCGCGTTCACAATGATCAACTCTATTCCCCGCAAATTTTTGGATTTCGCGCCGCCCAGCCTGCGCGAGACCACGCGGATAGCCTCATCCGATCCGCAGCTCTGGACGGATATAATCCTGAACAATAAAAGGTCCGTCTTGAACGCCCTGGAGCTTTTTCTAAAAAACCTTTCAGCAGTCGCCGCATTTATCAAGAACAACGACAAATCTTCCCTGGAACGTGTTTTTGCCGGAGCCCAAAGAAATAGGAAAATACTTAAATGATCATTGCTATCGACGGTCCGGCAGGCGCAGGTAAAAGCACGGTCGCCAAGATACTGGCAAAGAAGCTGGGTTTCCTGTACCTTGATACCGGAGCGATGTACCGGGCGCTGACCTTTAAGGCGCTGGAGAACAAAATGGACATAGGCGACCACGCCGGGCTCGCCGCGTTGGCAAAAAACACCTCGATAGACCTGATCCCCGGCAAAGATGACCGATTAACCGTATTGCTGGACGGGAATGACGTTTCCCTGGCTATCCGCGAACCGCGAATAACCCGCCATGTTTCGGATGTTGCCAAGGTAAAAGAGGTGCGGCAGGTGCTTTTAGAACTCCAGAGAAAACTGGGATCCAGCCGCAACAGCATACTTGACGGCAGGGATATCGGCACAATGGTTTTTCCTAACGCCGAGAAAAAATTCTTTATCGACGCTAAGATCGATGAGAGGGTCAACCGCAGGTATAAAGACCTGCAGAATCTGAATATACAAGGCGTATCCCGTGAACAGGTCGCCGGGGACCTGAACAACCGCGACACCATTGATTCAACCCGGGAATTCGCTCCCCTGAAAAAAGCGGATGACGCTATCTATATCGACACGACGAATTTATCGATAGATGAAGTAGTTCAGGCAATGATAAACCACCTTCAATAATCAAGACCCGGTCTCGCAACGCCTTATGCTCCAATAAGTTACAAGACCGGGTCTTAAACATAAACTATGGATAAATCACTGATCCGCAATTTCAGCATTATCGCTCATATCGACCACGGCAAATCCACGCTTGCCGACCGGATACTTGAGCTTACCGGAGCCCTTGACCGCCGGCATACCAAAGACCAGGTGCTGGACGATATGGATCTGGAGAGGGAGCGCGGCATAACCATCAAGGCCTCAATGGTCCGTATAACCTATAAAGCAAACGACGGCAAGGAATACATTCTCAACCTTATCGATACCCCCGGCCACGTTGATTTTACCTACGAGGTATCCAAATCCCTGGCCGCCTGCGAAGGCGCGGTGCTGCTTATTGACGCCGCCCAGGGCATAGAAGCGCAGACCGTGGCCAATTATTACCTGGCCCTGGAAAACAACCTGGAGATCATCCCGGTGATCAATAAGATCGACCTGCCCAGCATCGACCTGCCGAAAACCACCGAGCAGATAATCGACGTTTTGGGATTCCGGAATGAGGACATAATACAGGCATCCGCGAAAGCCGGCACCGGCGTAAAAGAGATACTGGAACGGGTGATTGAGATAGTCCCTGCGCCCAAGGGAGAAGACGCCAACACCTTAAAGGCTTTGGTCTTTGACTGCCGTTTCGACGTGTATAAAGGCGTGGTGGTCTACGTCAGGATAATGGATGGGCGGTTCGACAGCCGGACGCAGTTAAAAATGATGCACTCCGGAAAAGTCTATAAACTGGAAGAGTTGGGCGTTTTCGCCAATTTGAATTATACCAAGGTGGATGAACTTACCTGCGGGGAAGTCGGTTATTTCACCGCTAACATCCGCGACGCGCGGGAGATCATTATCGGAGACACGATCACCGACGTAAAGAACCCCTGCACCGTGCCTCTGGCCGGGTACAGAACGGTCAAGCCTTTGGTTTTCTGCGGGATATACCCGGTCAACCCCGCGGATTTCGCCGACCTGCGCGACGCCATGGATAAACTGAAACTCTCGGACGCCTCGTTTATTTTCGAACCGGAGAATTCCCAGTCTTTCGGTTCAGGGTTCCGCTGCGGGTTCCTGGGATTGCTTCATATGGAGATCGTCCAAGAGCGCCTGGAGAGGGAATACAACCTTAATCTCATCCTGACCGTGCCGAACGTCGTTTATAAGATCAAGAAGACCGACGGCGAGGTCGTCGAAGTGGATACCCCCGCGAAATTCTCGCCGCAGGAGGTCCTTGAGGCCTATGAGCCGTACGTAAAGCTTTTGATAATCATCCCTGTTGATTCTATCGACCCGGTCTGCGAAATGGTCAAGGGCCGCAGAGGCAGCTTTGTCTCCAAAGAACACCTGGGGACGGAAAGGGTCAAATTGAACTTCGATATCCCGCTTTCGGAGATAATCGTGGATTTCTACGACCGGCTGAAATCGCTGACACGGGGGTATGGTTCTATCGACTATGAATTTAAAGAATATTTCCCCACAAAGCTGGTAAAACTTGATATAATGTTCAACGGCGTCATTTGCGACGCATTTTCATCGTTGATGCCAAAAGAAAAAGCCAGCCATAAAGCGCACGCCCTGGCGTCAAAACTGAAGGAATTGATACCGCGCCAGTTATTCGAGGTGGCAATCCAGGCGGCGGTCGGCGGACAGATCCTGGCATCCGAAAAAGTCAGGCCGGTAGGCAAACACGTTACCAGCAAATGTTCCGGCGGAGATATTACCCGCAAGCGCAAACTATGGGAGCACCAGAAAGAATCGAAAAAACGGCTGAAGCAGTTTGGAAAGGTGGAGATACCGCAGGAGGCGTTTCTGGAGGTTTTAAAAATATGACACTGAAAAAAAACAGCGCTTTACCCGGAAAAAAAAGGTCGGTTATATATGAGTGGCTGGAATCCGCGGTCATCGCGTTCATTCTGGCGATGATAATACGCGCTTTTATCATCCAGGCGTTCAAGATCCCCACAGGATCAATGCGGCCGACATTGCTGGAAGGCGACGCCATCCTGGTCAATAAATTTATTTACGGGGCCAGGGTCCCATTCCTCGGCTGGCAGATGCCGGCTTTGCGCCAGCCTAAAAGAGGTGACGTCGTGGTTTTTATCTTCCCCAAAGACCCCAAAAAAGACTTTATTAAACGACTGATCGCCACCGAAGGCGAAACCGTGGAGATAAAAAACGGCACTATCTACGTAAACGATCAGCCGCTGCTTGACCCGATCTTCAACCAGACATATTATTATAACCGGGAGTACTACGGCAGCAATAAGATCGTTGTACCAAAAGACAGTTATTTTGTTTTGGGCGATAATTCCGCGTCCTCCCAGGATTCCCGGTACTGGGGATTCGTCCCTAAGAAGAACATGCTGGGAAAGGCCATACTGATCTACTGGCCGCCGCAGCGCATGCGGGTAATTAAATGAACTTCGCAAATAAAATATCGACGTTCAGGATAGTCAGCGTCCCGTTCTTTGTGGCCTGCCTGGTTTATTATTCCCAGGAACCCGGCACGCGGGATTACTTGCGCTTCGCGGCTTTGGGCATATTCATACTGGGGGTGATTTCCGACGCGGTAGACGGTTATATCGCCCGAAGATCAAAATCCTATTCCCGCGCAGGACTGATCCTTGACCCGTTAGGCGATAAATTGCTCCTGATGAGCGCGTATGTCTGCCTTTACCTGATTCCGATGGATATCAAATTCCCTTTGCCGGTGATCCTGATAGTGATCAGCCGCGACGTGCTGATCCTTCTCGGCGCGCTGGTCATATTCATCGTAAAACAGGATATAAACGTTTTTCCCAGCCGGTGGGGCAAGCTTACTACCACTTTTCAAATGCTCTCGGTGATCTTTGTACTCCTGCAATGGAAATTTTCATTTATTTTCTGGTGGATCGCGGCGGCATTCACCATTATTTCCGGCGCGGACTACATCAAGAAAGGGTTCAAAATACTCTATGCACTGGATAATTCCAGGAACAGCCGTTAGTTATCTTATCGGGTCCATACCTACGGCATATATTTTTGGCCGGCTGCTTAAAGGCATTGATATCCGCAAATTCGGTTCAGGCAATGTCGGCGCCACCAACGCCTTGCGCATACTGGGCAAGAGGGCGGGGATCGTTGTTCTATCTCTGGATGTGTTAAAAGGGCTGCTGCCGGTTGTTTTATTAGGGAACTTTATACTGCAGCGGACTTTGTTCAACCCGCAGGTAATTTTAATAATCCTGGGAATCGCCTGTATCACCGGGCACAACTGGCCGATATTCCTGAATTTCAAAGGCGGCAAAGGAATAGCCACCAGCTTGGGCGTATTGCTCGGCCTGGCGATCAAAATACCCGGCTTAGGCGCTATTTTAGGCATGGTTTTGCTTATTTGGCTTGTTGTTTTTCTGCTCAGCAGGATCGTTTCTCTGGCTTCATTGGCAGGCGCTTTTTTTTTACCGGTTTTCATGCTGCTATTCAAACAATCGATACTTATGTTTTCCGCAACATTGATCCTGTCTATCTTTGTGATTTTGCGCCATAAAACCAATATTATCCGGCTATATCATGGCCAAGAAACCCGCCTTAAATTCAAAAAAACCATTTGAAACCGTTTTCATTATAACCCCTTGTCGCACTTGAAAATATAAAAATAAAGGCTATACTTATAATGAAAAACGAAATTTTTTTTGGGGTTTTAATTAAGCATTTTCGAAAGTATTTAATAATCCCCACCAATTGCCCGGAAACACGCGAGGGCAAAAACGGAAGGCAGGGGATAGCCGGGTCAGCTAATGACCCGGCGATTTTGTAAAGCCACTTTTTCAAGGAGAAAGCATGCGCGATCTCTTGTTTAAGAACCTGACATCCTCAGACCATCACCGCCGAATAATCGCCAGTTCGGAAGTAAGCGATAAATCCGGCATTCGCACTACGGTAAGGCGGCATTTTGTCTACTTGGTCAGAGAGGTCCCGAATAACAAGATCGAAAGACATTTGCCGTATTTATTTGTTCTGAAAGAGAGGAATACTCATACAAAAAGTGAAAAGTTCTATTGCCGGATGAAGGGGAATATTTACGCTGTCTCTCATGGCAAACTTCTGCATATCCAATTTATGCATTCTTTAAGGATCTATCTGAACTCGCTTCCGGCTGATCAGGTGCAAATCTAAAAAATAGTATAATATATGTTAATTTATAATATATTTAGTGTAAAACTTGACAAATTGCCATCCATTGGCTATACTTATTAAAGGAATTATTAAAGTGCTTTTCCGGCATTTTTTGCCACGGAATGTAACCGGATGACTCAAGATATTGCGTATCCGGTTTTTTGTAATTAAAAACCTATGAAAAAACTCAAATTACTACTAATTTTGGCTTGCGTAATCGCCCTGATCTTCACGGCTAATCAGGCGTCTGCCTCATCGGAAATAGTGGAATTCCTGATAGACCTGGGCACTTCGTATTATGATGAAGGAAGATATGATCAGGCCTTGACTGAATTCAAAAAAGTCCTGGTTTTGGAACCGGATAATGCTATCGCGGCAGAGTACATCGAGACCATAAAAGAAGCGGAAGAGGAAATCGAACAGATCGAAACCGAACAAATACAGGCCAGACAAGCCGAAGAACCCGCAGTTGAACCGATCCCTGAATATATCGCGCCTGAAGTAAGTGAATCAATAACCCAACCTATAATTGAACCTGTAAACGAATCACTACTTGAGCCTGAAACATTTGAGCAGGAATTTACGCCTCAACCGCCGCCGGCATCAGCTATTCCGGTTACCGCGCCGTTCATTCCCGGGGTATCCGCGCCTGTGCCCGCAAAGCCGGCTTCGGACAAAAAAGACGATATTAAACATTTACAGATAGGCAAAGTGATCGTATCCGGAGAGGTCCAAATGGCCGCCGGTATGGACTCAGGCGGGAACGCCATATGGAACCGCTCGAATTTCGATCTGAACGAAAAGAACTGGCGCATACTTTCCAGGGATGTCTATAATTACCGTGAGAACACTTACGACCCGGGTATATACGACAGGCTGAAGGTCATACTGAACACCCCGGAAGAAGACAACGGTTTCGGATTCCACGCCGATATCACCATAGATCCATGGAGCTTTACCCGCAAGAGCGAGAAGATGACCATTACCGGAGCGGGCGGGGACAGCGCCGAAATACAGTTAAAGGGCTTCGGCAACAGCAATTACATGATGAACAGCTCTGTCTATACCACGCAGAACAATGATACCTTCAGTATCCCGGAGATCAAAGTCGTCGACGGAACGTCGGTACCAACGAATATAACCTCCAAGTGGACGAACACCTTCGTGATCCCGGCAATGGACGTGGATTACGAATTCCAGCCTATCCGGGAATTATGGGTGGATTATAAGCAGGACGATTACCTTAAACTGCGCGTTTTCCCCATAGCCACCGAGAAACAGGCGTATAGCTCGGACGATCCGCTGAAACTTTCCAACAACCGCACTTACTGGGAGGACAGCCCGTGGCTGCGGGCATGGAAAAAAGGCAACTATAATTCCACATCCGGCAGTTTTACCAAAGGATACTGGGACGATTCCATCAGTTTCGGCACCCGCGACAGCTCAGGCAACAGATTGACCGCGCTGCGCGGTTTTTCATTCAATCTTAACCCGGGGGAAGAGACATCATTCACCACCACCTGGGCCACGCCCAAGGATCCCTGGCAGTATTATTCGGATATCGATAACATCGGCGGCGCCACCCGGGTCAAGCAAGTTGTCGGCGACAAGGTAGCCCTGGGGCTCACGCATACCGCCCGCATCGGCATGGTTGACGGCGGAAGCACGGTTGACAGCCGGGTCAATGTCCTGGCTGGCGACGCTTCATATGAATTTATCGAAGGGACTAAAGCTGTGACGGAAGTCGCGGCTTCCCAGGGCAAATACGATATAACCAACTCCACTTACATGACCCGCTCAAGGGGCAACGCATATTTCTTCTCCCTGGTAAACCGCTATCCCCGGATGGAAATACTTAACACGAGTTACGACCGGATCCAACCTGAAAAAGACGAGAGTTTCATGTCCAAGGTCAGATTTATGGCTGTGCATATGGATAAAGGATTTGATACGCCGCTTTCCAGCTACCGTCAAACCCGAAAGGATTCTTACTGGTCCAGGCACATACATTTCCGCCAGCCGCTTAATTATTTCTATGAAAGCCTTTTTTACCCCTCAATGAATTCCGCGGACCTGTCGGCATTCGCCATCGGCGACGGCGTTGATATCGGCAGGGACGTAATCGGGATGCGCTGGAAAGTAAGTTTAGAGGATAGTTTCAGCAATTTATTCGATATCAGGAACGTTCATACCGTTGAAGGCAAATATGTCGAAACCGTAGCCAGGGACGAAGCGGAATTAAAAGTAACCGACAAACTGACCGCCAAAGCCTTGGGGATCTACCAGGATATGCCCAAAACAAAAGCCGGGATCGACCCGTTTATTTACGACAGCCTAACCGGGATATATCTGACTAATTCCGCTGTCAAAGATGGCACCGATCCGTCGTTAAAGACCGGTTCTTTAGGCATGGAATATGAATTTACCGATTGGGTGCGGGTGAACGGCGTATATGAGCGGACCAACGATTACACTTTAGCTTACGGCGATTTCCCGCGCGGAATACTCTGCGATGCCAATATGTCCGACACCTATTACGAATACGGCAATAAATATATGCGCGAGCTGAATTACCTTTACAGCCAGCAGTATTTCCCCTCAGCGCCTTATCCGTTCTATAATGTTTACAAGGCCGGGATAATGCTGACACCTACTGACAAAACCCAGATATACCTGGATTACACCCGCAATGATTTCGAGAAGGCCGGACAGATATCAGACGGTATGAATCATTACGGGGCGGAGATCGGTTACCTGCCGAGCAAGAAACTGGGATTTTACACCCGCTACACTTATTCCCGCTGGCAGGACCTTGACCGGGTGATCGAAGGTGATACTAAAACCGTCGGGCATCATAATATTTTTATCTCAACGCGCTACGCGCCGACCCCTGAACAGGAATTTGACATCGAATACGGCGTTTCCCCGAATTACCCGGTGATCGAATCCACTACCAGCGATCCTCTGGGCGGCAGCCTTCAGACCATCGACACCATGCATATAATCCGCTTATACTACCGCCGCAAATTCTAACCCTGTAGACGTTGTACGCATCCTCTTATCTGATAACGAATTACAAATAAATGTTTTATTAACCAAATTACATTTTATTCTTTAACGCTGCGTTTTAAAAAACTTGTTAGATTTTACCCTACTTTACGTCTATTAATAGTAGAAAAGGAGGGTAAAATGCCCGCATATGCCCGTAAGCACCAACTCAGCAACGCAGTGATCTATCATGTATTTAACCGCAGCCTTAATAAAAAGGTAATATTCGGCGCGCCAAACGATTATTTTCATTTCCGAAGATTGCTCAGGGATTATTGCCGCAAATTCAAGCTCAGTTTATATCATTGGGCGATCATGCCCACGCATTACCATCTTCTTCTTGAGATCGATAATCCAGCGCAGATATCACGGTTCATGGCCGGGTTAAACCGGGCATATACACATTATCACCATAAAGTTTATTCGAGTTCAGGTTTTCTCTGGGGAGGAAGGTTTAAATCGCAAGCGATCCAAAAGGAACGTTATCTTGTGGCCTGCGGAAGATATATCGAACGTAATCCGGTCAGAGCCGAGTTTGTGAATAACGCGCAAGATTATTTACACAGCAGCGCGGGGTTTTATTGCACTGGCGCGGCGGATGAGCTAACCACTGAAGATACTTTTTATACGGAACTCGGTAATGATCCGGAAACGAAACGAATAGCCTATACAGAGTTCCTGCGGGATTTCAATGCGGATGAAGAAGAATTATTCGCCAACCTTGAAGATCCCCTTGGCGATATAAATTTTATTACGCGCTTACGCAAACAAAACGGCCGTTTTATGCCTAGAAACGAAGGACGCCCACAAAAACATTTATTTGTAAATGCATATACTGGAAGCAGTTAGCTACAACGTCTACAGGATTAGAGATAAATATCGATCCTGGAAACCCGGCCGCTGCGCACCTGCCGGGCATAAGGAGCAGGGATAGTGTCGGAAAATATCTGCACCGGTTTGTTATTTTCATCGTTAAACGCGATCTTACGCACGACCGCGGCATCTTTTCCGAACGTATCTTTACGCTGCGGGTTATGATATACAACCTGCACTTTGCCTAAGAACGAGAAGCTATATGTATTCGCTTTCTTGGTGAACAGCCAACCGGCCAACACCGGAGAAAATCTCAAGTTCAACTCATTTTTTTCGTCCAGGATGAACGGTTTTTTACCGACATTCATCACCAGCCATATATTCAGGAATTCCACGGTAGAGCCGGAAAGCCTGGCCACAAAACCGTTGCCGTGGAGTTCTTTATACGGGAATGCGCTGGAAACCAGAAAAGAAGAATTTTCCAGGATACTGCGGCCGTAACGCTCGGGTTTCTGGAAGGGGATAAGCACATTGCGGAAATCCGAGTAGAACTCCTCATAAAGGCCGTGCTCAAGTATTTCCAGGAGGTATTTATATTCCATATGCAGCCAGATCGATTCATTCTCCAGCCAACCGGGAGTGAATGCCCGGCAACGGCCAAGCTCTAAGGGCATATCCGCAAGCGGGGCGGTCACTTTATACATCTTCAGAGCCTTGTCATAAAGCGAGCTTTTGCGGGTCGCGTCATATATCTTTCGCGCAGTCTCTTTATTGCCGGTCAGGCGCAAGGCATGCATCTGTCCTTCGAGGAAATAAGATACTTTTTTCTGCACGAATTTAGTCGGCTTGATGAAACCGTCGTTCAATCGCTCATACGCAACCACTTCATTGATGAAATACCCGCAATAAAGGTCCGCATCATCGGCTTTGGCCAGCCCGATATCGATTTTTTTAAGCGCATCTTCCAGCACCGGCTTTATCGCGGAAACATAAACCTCGACTTCCTTGCCGCTGAACCCGAATTTAGTCTTTTGGCGGTAAGCCTCGCGCAGGCCGTAACTTTTATCCCAGAACAGATACTCCTTATCCTCGCAGCGGCTATCCAGATTCTCACGGATCAGCATGCCCAACTCAATAAAAAATTCATTGATCTCCTCGGAAAGGCAGATCTTTTCCACCCGGGCCTGTTCAAACGCGTTTTTGAGAAAAAGCACCAGCCTTTTCAACTCAAAGCTTTCGCAGGAAGACGAACCGAAAAGTGCAGGCAGGCCGTTCAAGGCGTCGAACCAATTGGGTTTATCCGCTTCCATCTCGATCCCCACGCCGAACGGATCAAGCGATGAAAGCTTGTTCACCAAAAGGCAAAAAAGCTTGTTTACCGGCGTGGTCACATAAACATCGCCGCGGCCGTTGGCGGAGCGCATAATATGCGGCAATTCCTGCCTTTGAGCGATCAAATCTTTCTTCTCCGGGTCAACCACTACCGAATGCAGCTGTTTAGGCCGGCCGTCGAGAAGCAGATATTTTTCATTGCGCGGACGGATAACATGATCGTTATCAAAAAAAGTGACGCATTTCTTGTCAAAAATAAGCTCTTTAAGTTTTTCCGGATAAACCCCGAGGTAATTTTCCAGAAGGTCGAGATTATAATGCCAATGGTCGGTCCAGAATCCTTCGCCGTGCTCAGCCTGCGGGATCTTATCGGAAGACGTCAATAAAAGAGCGAGGAATCCGTCATTGGTCAAAGTTAACTTGATATTATTCTCCTCCAGAAAAAGGATGACTTTACCCGGAGCGAACGGCTTAGCCAATAATCCCATTATCCTGGCCGCGTCTTTTTCCGAACAAATACCGTTAAGCCTGCCCCGGAAAGCAGAGCTGTCCTGCAAACGGAATATAGCGCCTTTGACTACCAGGGGATTATACCCGTCGGACTGCAGGAGATTCAGGAACGTGGGGATGTTAAACTCTTTTATCTCCGGATGGAACCATACGTCGCACCTGCGATTCTGGTTCATATCGCGGTAATTCCCATTGCCCTGGGAGAAATACGTGTCCTGGATCTGGAATTTATTGTAATCACGCTCCAGGTCGCCGTGTTTGCGGGAATAAAGATAGAAGACCTTTTCCTTATTATCGGCGGCAAAAGTCACCGGGTATCCGCCGCGCATAATGTTATCCAGGTATGTCTGGCGGCAATACTGGTCGAATTCCGCGGAACTGCTTTTTGTATCCACCTCGGACTGCAATTGGCCGATTATATCCCTGTTTTCCGCTTTTTTCCGTTCAAGATAACCGGGCTTAAGTATCTTTTTGACCGCGGTATCCAAAAGTTCGATACTGCGGGTATTGCCGACCACGGTAGAGAAGGTTTTTTCGGCGCCGGAGGCCAGGTTAAGGTCCAAAAGAGAAAAACCGCAGGGGATCTTGCAGACAGTCTGCTGTTTAGCCGGATAGCCGAATTTTTTCGTAGAGATAAACCGGCGCGGGCAGGAAAAATCATTGATCTGGCCGAATATCGCCTCAGGATCAACCACCGGCTTGATAATCTCGTTCTTTTTCCCCTTGGCCTGAAAGGACAGATAGAAATTACCTCCTTTAATATGGACCACCTGCGGACGGTCAATCGGGTCGAGATCGACCTTATAAAAAGGCACGCCTTTCTTCAAGTTTTCCACCTGCATCCAGGCCTCGATGGTCCGGCTGAGTTTTTTCAGAAAAAGGTTGGCTATACCGAAAGGGACGATCCTGGGCAGGCCGTCAAGCAACTGTATTTTGCGCTGTTTACGCGAGGTATTCTTTATCCTGACTATCCTGACCAGGGCGGCGTATGAGTCCTGTGGAATAGTGAAATATTCCACGTTAATCTCCAACCCCAGGCTTTTATTCAACTCCCGGATTTTCAGGTCATGAGAGGTCATAGACATCCGGTTCTCCAGGTCGTATTCAAAGCTGGTAAAACCATTGTGGAAGGGCTCGTAAAACCGCTCTTTCTTATCCGAGATTATTTTAATGAAGGTACGGAAGCCCAAAAGAGAGGTCTGCTGCCAAGCCTTATTCGCCGGCTGGAATTCCAAGATCGCCTGGTCCTTGCCGTCGGTGCCGAAGCTGTTGATACACTGGCCGCGGTTGACGTAAAAGACCCACATGGGGATACCGTATTTTCCGGCAATACCCGGGAAAAAATTCGCCAAAGGCTTGGCGTAATTATAATTCTCGATGATAAACTCACCGTTCGCGTTAAGGTGATATTTAACTTTCTTATCGTTTGCGGCCATTGACATTTTTAACACTCCTTGAAATAAGCTAAAAAAACGGCAGGACAGAGCCACCTTTACTGGAATTGATAATTGACTTACTTATTTTACCTATTTTACTTGATTTGTCCACTAATTTTCGCGCTCTGTTTTTCTTTGACTTTTAGAGCAAAAAATGTTAATATTTAGCTCTTATGGCACTCTCAAAAGAAACAGTAAAGTATGTGGCGGACTTAAGCCGGATCGAGCTTAAACCGGAAGAGCTGGAAATCCTTTCCAAACAACTGGAAGGGGTTCTGGCGTTTATCGGCAAGCTTAACGAACTGGATATATCAAATATAAGCCCGACAAACCACATCCTGCCGATCAATAACGTGCTGCGCGAAGACACGGCTAAGAGCCCTTTAACCCCGGATAAATCCCTGGCCAACGCGCCACAGGCCCGCGGCAATTTTTTCGAAGTACCCAAGGTGATCGAATAAATATGGAACTTTTCAAACTTACAGCCAGCGAGCTTCTGGATAAGCTAAGCCGCAAAGAAACAACCCCCGAAGATATACTAAAAAGCCTGTCACAACGGATCAAGGATATTGACAACAGGGTAAAAGCCTATGTCCGCTCTTCCAATCCTGATGAGCGCCTGCCGCTAAACGCCCGCAGCGGACCGCTGGCAGGAATACCTGTTTCGATCAAAGACAATATCTGCACCGCAGGACTTAATACAGAATGCTGCTCCAAGATACTGGATGGGTTCAAGCCGCCTTACGACGCCACCGTTATCAAAAAATTAAAGGATTCCGGCGCGACGATATTGCCGGTAAAAACCAATATGGATGAATTCGCTTTTGGTTCATCCACGGAAAACTCGCATTTCGGCCCCACGCATAACCCCTGGGACCTGAACCGCGTTCCCGGGGGCTCTTCAGGAGGCTCAGCCGCGGCAGTAGGCGCGGATGAAGCGATCCTGGCATTAGGCTCGGATACAGGAGGCTCGATACGCCAGCCCGCATCGTTTTGCGGGGTAGTCGGCTTAAAACCCACATACGGACGGGTATCACGTTATGGATTGATCGCTTTCGCCTCCAGCCTGGACCAGATCGGGCCGCTGACCAAAGATGTAAGAGACAGCGCTCTATTGTTGAATGCGATCTCCGGACACGACCCTATGGATTCAACCTCAGTGGATATACCTGTCCCGGATTATACCAAATCCCTGGTCAATGACGTAAAAGGGATAAAGATCGGCATTCCCAAAGAATATTTTGTCGAAGGGATGAACCCGGAAGTAAAAGCGATCGTGGAAGAAGCGATAAACAAATTGCGATCGCTGGGAGCAAAGCATAAGCCCGTATCCCTGGCGCATACGGATTACGCGGCGCCGGTTTATTACATATTGGCGACTGCCGAGGCCAGCTCTAACCTGGCCAGATTCGACGGTGTGCAATACGGGCTAAGGGTTAAAACCTCAAAACTTATCGATATGTATAAAAGGACGCGCGGCGAAGGATTCGGCCAGGAAGCGAAACGCCGGATACTCTTGGGGACTTTCGCGCTTTCTCACGGTTATTATGACGCTTATTACCTGCGGGCGTTGAAGGTCCGAACATTGATAAAGCAGGATTTCGACCGGATATTCAATGACTTCGACTGCATCGTCACGCCGACCTCGCCGACGCCGGCATTTAAAATAGGCGAAAAATCCGATGACCCGCTTTCAATGTACCTGTCGGATATCTACACCATTTCAGCGAACCTGGCCGGAATACCGGCGATATCCATTACCTGCGGTTATACCAAGGCCGGGCTTCCGGTGGGATTGCAGATACTGGCTAAGCCTTTCGCCGAAGAAACGCTTTTCAGAGTGGCGCATACTTACGAACTGAATACCGAGTGGCACAAAATAAAACCCAAGCTATGAGCGATTACGAGCCGGTAATAGGACTAGAAGTCCACGTGCAGTTAAAAACCGATACCAAGGTCTTCTGCGGCTGTTCGACCAAATTCGGTGCCGAACCGAATACCCAGGTCTGCCCGGTTTGCCTGGGATTTCCCGGTTCTTTGCCGGTATTGAACCAGCTGGCCCTGGAGTATTCGATAAAGGTCGGGCTGGGGCTGAACTGCGCCATCCAGGAATATACCAAGTTCGACCGCAAGCATTATTATTATCCGGACCTGCCTAAAAATTACCAAATATCCCAATATGACCTGCCTATATCCAAAAACGGCTTCCTGGATATTGAAGCCGCGGGCAAAACAAAAAGAGTGGGGATAACCCGCGCGCACCTGGAAGAAGACGCCGGAAAGCTTATCCATAACGACGGCTCAAGCAGCGTTGATTATAACCGGACCGGACAGCCGCTTTTGGAGATCGTCAGCGAACCGCAGATATATTCCCCGGAAGAGGCGTATGAATACCTTACCGCGTTAAAAAGC
>JALOCB010000027.1 GCA_023227985.1 Candidatus Omnitrophota bacterium
CGTTGTCGGAGTGCCTGGCAGGATCACCAAACAAGACGGCAAGAAGATCGACGTGAGCCTTGACCATATACATATACTCGATCCTTTAGTCCAGAATATGGAAGAGCTGGAAAAAAGGCTGGATAATTTAGAGAAAAATAAATAATCGGGAACAAAAGAAATGTCCGTTTATATACATAATTCCCTTAGCCGCAAAAAAGAAGAATTCCTCCCGGTAAATCCGCCGAAGCTCAATATCTATTCCTGCGGAGTGACTGTTTATGACGACTGTCATATTGGGCACGCCCGCAGCCTGTATATCTTTGACGTTATAAGCAGATACCTCAAATATCGTGGTTTTGATGTGCGCTTCGTGCGGAACATCACCGACATAGACGATAAGATCATCAACCGGGCCAATGAATTAAAGACCGGCTGGAAAGAGCTGGTCGCCAAATATATAAGCCGTTATTACGAAGATCTGGCTGCTTTGGGCATCGGTAAAGCCGACAGCGAGCCCCGGGCTACAGAGAACATCGAGGATATGAAGAGGCATATCCAGGGATTGATCGATAAAGGATACGCGTATCCCACGGATACCGGCGTGTATTTTTCTGTGCGTAAATTCAAGGATTACGGTAAATTATCAGGGCAGGGCATCGAACAGATGCTCACCGGGGTAAGGAAAGATGCGGATGAGACCAAAGAGGATCCGTTGGATTTCGCCCTCTGGAAAAGATCCAAGCCGGGCGAGCCTTTCTGGGAAAGCCCCTGGGGCCAAGGCCGTCCGGGTTGGCATATCGAGTGCTCGGTGATGAGCGCCAAATACCTCAAGGCGGAAACGCTGGATATCCACGCCGGAGGCAGGGACCTTATCTTCCCGCATCATGAGAACGAGATCGCCCAGAGCGAGGCGCTTACCGGCAAGCCTTTTGCCAGATACTGGATCCACCACGGTCTGTTGACCATTAACGGCCAGAAGATGTCCAAATCCCTGGGGAATTTTATCACCATAAAAGACGCCCTGGCTAAATATCCGGCGGATGTCTTAAAGATTTTTTTCCTGCAGGCGCATTATTCCAGCCCCATTGATTTCTCAGATGATAAAATGAAAGAAGCCGGCCAGGCCCTGGAACGGATTCGTATTCTATTGAATAAAATAAAAATCCAAGAAGTAAAAAATACCTCGGTTGTTTCCCGTAAGAAGAACTCAGAAATAGATAGTATCAGAAATAAGTTTTTAGCAGCAATGGATGATGATTTTAATACGCCGCAAGGATTAGCTGCTATATTTGATTTAGTGAGCGTAACAAATAAGAATATTGATAAGTTAGAGTTTATTAATGAAGCAAGAATTGTGCTTGCAGAGTTGCTGCAAATTCTGGGAATTTCTTTGAAATGGGATAATACGGTTAATGCGCCCAAAATACAGCTTAAAGCAGGTTTGCATGATCCTGCGGTTTATATTACGCAAGAAGAAGTCGATAGTAAGGTTGCAGAAAGAGAAAAAGCCCGCAAAAACAAAGATTACGCAGCCTCAGATCGGATTCGCAAAGAACTGGAAGTAAAAGGAGTCATTTTAGAAGACACCAAAGACGGAACAACTTGGCGTAGAAAGTTGTAAGATTTTGAGGGTGGCTTGTTTCCAAATGCGGCTATTTTATCAGCGAGGACTGTGTCAGTCGCTCGAACAGTCCTCGGCCTGGCGGCCTGCACCCGGTCGTATAGGAACGCCCGGTACGGCCTTCCGGCCTGCGGAACTCGCTTGGTGACACAGCCCTCACTGCCAAAATGCTTTGTAGGATTCCACTAAATCATAGAGAGGGAAATGTATGAAAGGCAAATTCATCACCTTTGAGGGTTCTGAGTGCTGCGGCAAAAGCACCCAGTCGAAACTTTTATATGAATATTTGAAGAAAGAGGGTTATCCGGTTATTTTTTTGCGCGAGCCCGGAGGCACAAAGGTCAGCGAGAAGATCCGCAAGATCCTTTTGGACGGCCGCAATGATTCAATTACCCCGGAGACCGAACTTTTGCTTTATATGGCCAGCCGGGCCCAGACAGTCAAAGAGGTGATTGAACCGGCTTTAAAAAAAGGCAAGATCGTTCTCTGCGATCGCTTCCTGGATTCGACCATTGTCTATCAGGGATACGGTTTGGGGGTCGATCTTAAATTAATAAGGGATATGGGCGGCTTCGCCACAGGCGGGATAAGACCAGACCTGACTATCCTTCTGGACCTGTCTTTAAAAAAAGCGCTGGATGGGATCGGTTGTAAGAGAGACAGGATCGAAAGCCGGACGTTCGCTTATCATCTTAGAGTCAAGAAGGGATATCTTACCTTGGCCCGGAAAGAGCCGGCCAGGATCAAGGTGGTGAAGCTGGCCGAGAATAAATTACAAACCCAGGCGCGTATACGCGAGCTGGCTTTGGATGCGCTAAAAGGCAAATAACCGGACAGATGACATTTAAAGATATAAAAGGCCACGATGAGAAGATCAGGGCATTGCAGCAGGGGATACTGAATGAACGCCTGGCTGGCGCGTATCTTTTTACCGGCCCTGAGGGTATAGGCAAGGCTTTGACCGCGCTGGCCTTTGCCGCCAGCCTGAATTGCCGGGAGCGAAGAGAAGATTCCTGCGGGGTTTGCAGCTCGTGCCTGAAGATACAGAAGAACCAGCATCCGGACCTGCATATCGTCGACAACGGCTACAGCGAGGATATAAAGATAGAGGATATCCGCAGGCTGCAGGAGCATATAAATTTAAGGCCGTATGAAGGCAGGTATAAGGTATTTATTATAAATAACTGCCATAACCTAAATTCGGTTTCCGCCAATGCTTTTTTAAAGACGCTGGAAGAGCCGCCTAAGCACAGTATTATAATAATGGTCACCGATAAACCGGCGCTTCTTTTGAATACGATAATCTCCCGTTGCCAGGTGATCCGGTTCAGCGCGCTTAGCCGCGCGGCATTAAAGGCCCTGCTTAAAAATGACCTGCAAACCGCGCCTTTGGCTTTGCATTATATTGTCCGGTATTGCGAAGGCAGGGTCGGCTGCGCCTTGAAACTTAAAGGCCGGGATATTCTCAATGAAAAGAACAGGATCATTGACGCGCTGACCGCGGAAAACGCCTTGCGCCAGGATAACTTTTTGATCAAAGACCGCGACAGCCTGCATGCGGGCTTGCAGATATTATCCGGATGGTTCAGGGATATATATGTGCTTAAGGCCGGAATGGCTGAACAGGAATTGATCAATATCGACCGCAAGGAGCGCCTGGAAGAACTTGCCGCCGGTTACACCTTCGGGCAATTGGACGAGATACTGGATACTATTTCCAGTTCGTTGCTTTACCTGGAGCAGAATATAAATTTAAAACTGCTTATTTCCAATTTGAGCATTCCTTTAAGCCTAAATCATTGAAAGGGGCGTTATGGAAAGATTAGTTTGCGTAAGAATGAGAGATATCGGGCCGATCGCAGTGTATAACGCGGCGGACCTTGAAGTAAAAGAAGGCGTTGTTGTTATTTTCGAGCATGACCGCGGCTTGGATTACGGGAAAGTCATTTCGCTTAAAGGCGGGGCATGTTGCGGCGGTAAATCAAAACAGCCGGTTAAGAACATCCTGCGTATCGCCCGGGATGGCGATATCAAGCAGATAGAGGACAACCGGACAAAGGCGAAAGAGGCTTTTAATATCTGTTCGAAAAAGATGGAAGATCATAAGCCTAAAATGAAGCTGGTACAGGCGGAATATACCTTTGACCGCAGTAAAATAGTCTTTCGTTATACCGCGGACGGCAGAGTGGATTTCCGCGACCTGCTTAATGACCTGCCCAAGATATTCAAGGCCCGGGTGGAGTTAAAGCAAATCGGCCCCAGGGATGAGACAAAGTTCTTCGGCGGTTACGGGCCGTGCGGCAGGGAGCTTTGTTGTTCAAAATTCCTGAGCGACTTTGAGTCGGTCACCATAAAGATGGCCAAAGAGCAGGGTTTGCCTTTGAATCCCCCTAAGATATCGGGTATTTGCGGCAGGCTGATGTGCTGTTTGAATTATGAGAACGATACCTATACGCTCTGGCATAAGGACCTGCCCCGTCAGGGAGAGCATATCTCCACTGCCTCCGGCAAAGGCAGGGTGGTCAGCGTGAATGTTTTCAAGCACAGCGTGGTCATCGAGCAGGAAGACGGCAAATTCACCGAGGTTGTTTATAATAAAGATAACAAAGACAAAGACGAAAAAGAGAGTAAAGAACGGGACGATCGGGAAAACAAGCCGGGTAGGGATATCCGGGACAATAGAGATGCCCGGGAAAACAGGCAGGGTAGGGATATCCGGGACAATAGAGTTGCCCGGGAAAACAATCCGGTTAGGGATATCAGAGACAACCGGGGGAACAAGCCGGGCAGAGATAACCGGGATAACAGGGAAAGACATGGCCGATAAAAAGTTCTATATAACCACGCCGTTATATTACATAAACGCTTCGCCGCATATCGGCCATTCCTATACTACCAGCGCCGCTGATACCCTGTCTAGGTTCTACCGCCGGGCGATCGGCCGGGAAAATGTCTGGTTCTTGACCGGAACAGATGAGCACGGCCTGAAGATCCAGAAAGCCGCTGATGAAGCGATACTTTCCCCGCAGGAATTTTCCGACCAGATTGTGGTTAAATTTAAGGACCTCTGGAATGATTTGAATATTTCCTATGACGATTTCATCCGTACTACCGAGAGAAGGCATATCCAGACAGTTCAAAAAGTTTTAGATATTCTTTATAAAAAGGCCGAACCCGATATCTACGAATCAAAATACGAAGGTTGGTATTGTACTCCCTGCGAAAGTTTCTGGACTCCAACCCAGGCCGAGGCAGGGCTTTGTCCGGATTGTAAAAGGCCGGTGGAAAGAATATCCGAAGTTAATTATTTCTTTAAACTGGCCAAATATCAGGATTGGCTTATTGGTTATATCAAGGATAATCCGGACTTTATCCGTCCGGAGATCCGCCGGAACGAAGTTTTAAGTTTTCTGGAAATGAATAAATTGGAGGATCTTTGTATTTCCCGCCCCAAAGCGCGTCTAAATTGGGGTATCCCTCTTCCGTTCGCACCTGATTATGTCACTTATGTCTGGTTCGACGCTTTGATCAATTATATCAGCGCGGTCGGCGAGTTTGACGCCAGCGGAGAATACCATTCTAAATGGTGGCCCGCGGACGTGCAGCTTATCGGAAAAGACATCTTACGCCAACACGCGGTCTATTGGCCGATCATGTTGCACGCGCTGAAGATAAAACCGCCTAAAACCGTGTTTGCCCATGGATGGTGGATGATCGGCGATACAAAGATGTCTAAGTCCCGCGGCAACGTGGTTTCTCCGATCGAGATGTCGCAAAAATATGGTATTGACGCTTACCGTTATTTCCTGTTGCGCGATGTTCCTTTCGGCATGGACGGAAATTTTTCCGAAGAATCATTGATCAAGCGGATCAACAGCGATCTGGCCAATGATCTGGGCAACCTGGTTTACCGGACCTTGACTATGACTGAAAAATATTATGGCGGGAAGATCCCGGAAGAAAATCAGACCATAGAAAAAACTAAGCAAGCTGGAGAAATCGAAGCTAAGATCGCGCATTTGCCGGTGAGGATCGGCGGTTTTCTTCAAGTAGAAGATGATCTTAATTTCGGCGGGGCCTTGGAAGCTATCTGGGAATTGATCGGCCTGGCCAATAAATATGTCGAAGAAACTAAACCCTGGAATTTAGCCAAAGAGAATAAGGCTGAGGAATTAAAGAATTTTATCGCGCTTCTGATTAAAGTCATCCGGGCTGTGGAAGATGCGCTTGATCCATTTATGCCTAAGACCGCGGAAGCGATCCGGGCTCAGATCGGCGCGGATAGCATAACCAAGGGCGCTCCGTTATTCCCGCGTATCGAAACAGAAGAGAGCAAGGCTAAGAAGAACAGATGAACTCTGCCAAATAAACGATGCTGATCGATACCCACTGCCATCTCGATTTCCCCGAATATGATAGCGACCGCGACGCGGTCATCCAGAGGGCCAAAGATAATAACCTGGAGTATGTGATCAATGTAGGCTCGGATGTGCAGAATTCCCGCAGGGCGGTATTATTGTCCCGTAAATATGATATGATTTTCGCGGCCGTAGGCTGTCATCCTCACGATGCCGACGGATTCAATGAACAGGCTTACAATGATCTGGAAGAGCTATCGCGCGACAACAAGGTGGTAGCCATAGGAGAGATCGGCCTGGATTATTACCGCAACCTTTCTTCCGTCGATAACCAGAAAAACGTCTTTGTACGGCTGATCCGGTTAGCCGCAATCCGCAAGCTCCCTTTGGTGATCCATAGCCGCCAGGCTCCGGAAGACACCTTGGCGATATTAAGGCAGGAGCAGGTAAAAGAGGCGATCATCCATTGTTTTTCCGGGGACGCCGATTTTATGAGGCAATGCCTTGATCTGGGATATTATCTTTCTTTTACCTGCAACATAACTTATAAGAAAGCGGAGAATCTGAGGCAGCTATTGAAGATTGCGCCTCTGGACCGGATCTGTCTGGAGACTGACGCGCCGTATCTTTCTCCGGAAGGATACAGGGGCAAGCGCAACGAACCCTGGTTCGTAAAAATGGCGGCCGAGGAAATAGCCCGGGTTAGGGGTATTAGTTTCGAAGGGGTTTGCCGGGCTACTACTGAGAACGCCAAGAAATTCTTTAATTTGAAGAGCCAGGAACAGGTTTTAAAGCATATCCTTTAGCCGCAACAAGTTACAAGACCGGGTCTTGCAACTTAATGGGAGACAGATGGATATAAGGACTATAGAGTGGAAGTGCGGGGCTATCAGGATCATCGATCAAACCAAATTGCCTGATAAATTTGAATACCTGTTGATCAAAGATCTCAAGGATCTATGGAATGCGATAAAGCTGTTAAAGGTTCGCGGAGCTCCGGCATTAGGCGCTGCCGCCGCTCTTGGCGTGTATCTGGGGATCAAGGATTCGAAAACGCGCGATTTCAAATCATTCGCCGCAGAGTTGGATAAAGTGATCATATACCTGGGTTCTTCGCGTCCTACGGCGCGTAATCTTTTTTGGGGCCTGGAGCGTATGGCCAGTTTAGCTGTGCGCAATAAGGATAAGAAGATCGGCAGGATCAAAGAGCTGCTTTTTGACGAGGCTAAGGATATTATCGAGGAAGACCGCAAGGCCTGCAGGCTGATCGGGGAATACGGGCAGAGACTCTTCCGGGATAATGACGCGGTTTTAACCGTATGTAACGCCGGGATACTGGCTACTATTGATTACGGCACTGCTTTGGGAGTGCTTTATCGGGCGAGAGAAAAAGGCAAGCGATTGAAAGTTTATGCCTGCGAGACAAGGCCTTTATTGCAGGGGGCCCGCCTGACCAGCTGGGAACTGAGCAAAAAAGGAATGGATGTGACCTTGATCTGCGATAATATGGCGGCGGCCTTGATGGCTCAGGGAAAGATCGATAAGGTGATCGCCGGAGCGGACAGGATCTGCGCCAACGGCGATACCGCGAATAAGATCGGCACGTACAGCCTGGCGGTATTAAGCAGATATCATAAAATACCTTTTTATATAGCGGCTCCGGCTTCTACCTTTGACCTGAAGATGGAAAACGGCAGGCAGATCTGTATCGAACAAAGATCATCGGAAGAGATAACCGAATTGTTCTTCAAGAAAAGGAGCGCTCCAAAAGGGATAAAAACATTTAATCCGGCGTTCGATGTGACTGATAACCGGTTGATCAGCGCTATTATAACTGATAAAGGGGTTATCAAACCACCGTACGCTTTAAATATTAAAAAAGCAATTAAGGCTTAGGTGCAGGAAATGCAGATCAATAAATTAGGCGAGTTTGGGCTTATCGAGCGGATAAAAAAGACCATTAAAACCGATGCTTCGGTCATTAAGGGCATAGGCGACGACTGCGCCGTGCTCAAACTGGACAAGAGCCGTTTTCTGTTATGTACCTGCGATATGATAATCGAGGGCGTGGATTTCGTAAAAGGCGAAGATCCTTTTCTGGTCGGCAGGAAGGCCCTGGCTATATCCATAAGCGATATTGCCGCCTGCGCCGGTACCCCGCGCTACTGCCTGGTTAGCCTGGGATTGCCTAAAAATACCCGGGTTGAGATGATTGACCGCATATACCGCGGGATGAATTCCTTGGCCGGTAAATACAAGATAAATATCGTGGGCGGGGATATGAGTTCCAGCGATAAGCTTACTATTGATGTTACCATGATAGGGGAAGTGGATAAGAAAAAGCTGGTCTTGCGCAGCGGGGCGAAAACAGGCGATATAATATTCGTTACCGGCAGGTTCGGCGGTTCAATAAAAGGCAAACACCTGAAATTCACCCCCTGTTTGGAAGAGGCCAGGTTCCTGACGCGCAATTTCCGGGTGAATTCCATGATCGACGCCTCCGACGGGTTATGCCAGGACCTGGGGCATATACTCAAAGAAAGCGCAGCGGGCGCGGTGCTCTACGAGGATTTGATTCCTTTAAGCAAAGAGGCATCGGGGATCCGGGACGGCCTTTCATCAGGGGAAGATTTTGAATTGATCTTTACCTTAGGGATAAAAGAGGGCCGCAGGCTTATAGCTTCTAAAAAAATGTTTTATCCTATCGGCCATATAGTAAACCGCGAATACGGCTTGCAGTTCGTGGATAAACACGGCAGGCAGAAAAAGATCGATCCGGCCGGCTTCAGGCATTACTAAGAATATGGAAATAATCTCACGTTCGGAAAAACACACTCTGGATATCGGTAAAAAGATAGCGGCTAACCTGGTTAAAGGCGATATAATCTGTCTTTGGGGCCAGCTGGGCTCGGGCAAGACCGTTCTGGCGAAAGGCATAAGTTCGGGCCTGGGCGTGAGCAGGGATGAGGTTATCAGCCCTACTTTTGTCCTGATGCGCTGTTACGACGCCAGGATCCCGGTTTATCATTTTGATCTTTACCGTTTGAGCCGGCCGGATGATATAATAAATATAGGTTATGAGGAATTTTTATTCGGCGACGGGGTTTCTATAATTGAATGGGCGGACAGGCTTATGCATCTTTTACCGCAGGAATTCCTGAAGGTGGAATTGCGCGTTTCAGGCGAGAGTAAGAGGCGCTTCAAATTCACGGCCCGGGGCAAAAGGCATAAGGAACTTTTGGAGAAGATAAATGCGGATATTGGCTCTTGATACTTCAACTAAGGTTTTAGCGCTTGGGGCTTATGACAACGGCCGCGTATGCGAATATAACCTGGAGACCGGGGCGCGTCTTTCCGGACTGCTTATCCCGTCAATAAAAAGGGTGCTGGCTGCTTTGGGCTGGAAGATGCCCGATATTGAATATTTCGCCTGTGGTTTGGGCCCGGGTTCTTTTACCGGCGTGAGGGTGGGTATGGCCTGCGTCAAAGCTATGGCCTGGTCGTTGAATAAGCCTACAGCCGGCATATCCAGCCTGGACATATTAGCTATGAACGCTCAGGCCGAAGACGCGTTTGTTATCCCTGCGGTTGACGCGAAAAGAGGCCTTGTTTATTCCGGCGTTTACCGGTCCAAGAACGGGGTGCTAAAAAAATCCGCGCCTTATATGCTGCTTAGCCCCGCGAACCTGGCCTCCAGGATAAAAACCAAGACCGTTTCTCCGTCAGGCGAGAATGTTGTGATCCTGGGCGACGCGGCCGGGTTGTATAAAGAAGAATTCCTCCGGTTGATGCCTAAGGCCAGGATCCTGGATAAAGATTATTGGTCCATCCGGGCAGGCAATATGATCAGTCTGGCATTGGAGAAGATCAGGCAAAAAGAGCTGTCCGGTCCTTTCGATCTCAATCCCGTATATCTTTATCCGCCTGAGTGCCAGATACGAAAGCTCAAAGGTTAAATAATGCCGAAGAATAAAAAAATAGGATACCGGCCTACCTGGGCCGAGATCAACCTGGATAACCTGGAGTATAATTTCCGCAGCGTAAAAAAACGCCTTGCTCCCGGGGTCAAAACCCTGGCTTGCGTTAAAGCCGATGCCTATGGCCATGGGGCCGTAGAGGCGGCCAAGCGGCTGGTTAAGAATAAAGTCGATTATCTGGGTGTCGCTTCCATAGATGAAGGAATAGAACTGCGCAAGGCGGGTATCCGCAAGCCGATCCTGGTGCTGGGATTGAGCCTGGAAGAGGACATCGCGCCTTTGTTCCGGCACAGACTTATACCGACAATATCCGGCTGGGAATTTGCCAGGGCTTTAAACGCTATGGCCAAAAGGAAAAACCGGCTGATAAAAGCGCATATCAAGGTCGATACCGGAATGGGCAGGATCGGCGTGCTTTCCGATCTGGCTGTTGAGCTTATGAAAAATATACAGCGGCTGGAATTTGTAAAGGTCGAAGGGCTATTCACGCATTTGTCCTGCGCGGATACTCATGAGGGGTTAACTTTAGGCCAACTGAAGAAATTATCGGCTATAGCGGGCGAGTTGAAAAATATAGGTTTGCGCATCCCGTTGCTGCACGCGGGGAACAGCCTGGCCACTGTTTCGTATGAACATAGCCATTTTAATATGGTCAGACCCGGGCTTATCCTTTACGGGCTTTATCCCAAAGAGAAGTTTCCTATAAAACTTAAGCCGGTATTAAGTTTAAAAACCAGGATAGTGTATGTGAAGAAGCTCCCTAAAGGATACGGGGTGAGTTACGGCCGCACTTATGTGACTAAGAAGGAGACTACTATAGTTACCCTGCCTATAGGATACGGCGACGGTTACCCGCGTAATCTTTCCAATATCGGTCCGGTTTTGATCTGCGGCAGGCGTTTTCGCATCTGCGGCAGGGTTTGTATGGATCAGATAATGGTGGATGTAGGAGATCTGAAAGTGCGCCCGGGAGAAGAGGCGGTCCTTATCGGCAGCCAGGGAAGAGAGAAGATCACCGTTGAAGAGCTGGCGGGTCTGGCCAATACCATACCTTATGAGATCGTCTGCGGTTTCGGCAGGCGCATACCCCGTGTCTATACCCCTTAAAACTACGGAATAGCCCTGATCAAGTAGATAGCGAAAGTCAAGGCCAGTATATGCGGCAGAGAGGCGGCGATAATCGGCTGCAGTATCCCGGCTTTGCCCAGGGCCACGCTTATAGCGTTTAACACGTAATACAAAAACCCCATTACAAGCGATAATCCCAGTGAAGAAAAACCCGTGGCTTTCCTTCTGATCTTAAGCGAGAACGGTATCCCCAGGAGGATTATGATCATGCTGGTCAAGGGTGAGGTGAACCTTTGGTAAAGGTCAACGTACAGATTGCGGATCACGGTCACCGCTCCGCTCTTGGAAAGCCGCTTGATATATCCTCGGATATCGGCTATGCTCATGTAATCCGTGCTTTGCCTCTGGTGGATGAATTCCGCCGGGGTCTCGGATATAGCCATCACCTCTTCGTCAAGATACTGCGGGTCGATGGTAAGCTGCCCGTCTTCGTCAAAGGTGTAGGTCAGGGATTGATAGAACTTCCAGATGCCGTCGGCATAGATGCCTTTGTTCGCCACTATCTTTTTGGTGATGTTCTGTTGAGAGTCGTGTTCCAGAATGATTATCCCGGTCATTGTGTTGGTGGCGGGATAGAATTTATTTATAAAATAAAGCCTGTTTTGCATCCCGTAGATGGACAGTTCTTTTATCACCTCGAGTTCTTTCCTCGCGTTATTCTTCGAAGAGTTCTCCATAGCCTCTTTGGTCCTTTCGGTGATGAATCTCGCCTGAGGGACGAATCGGTCATTAACCCAGAATAAGAGCGCGCTGGTCACCAAGCCGAAGATGATTACCGTGCGGGTTATCTGAAAGATGCTTAATCCTGAAGCGCGCATAGCGATGATCTCGTTATCGTGATTCAGTTTGGAGAAGGTATAAAGTGTCGCTAAAAGGCAGGCGAAGGGCGCCACCTGGATGAATATTACCGGGATATACGCCAGGTAATACTGGATGATCACGCGTAGGTTAACCCGGTTTTCCAGGATTACGTCCAGGTGGGAAAACAGGTCTACGATGATAAAAAGGAAGAAGAAGGTAAACAGACACCACAAAAAGAGGGTCAATACGGACTTGAATATATAGCGGTCTAATATGCGCATAGTCTGAAGGTCAGTATGGCTCCGATCAGCCCGAAGATAACATTGGGCGTCCAGAAGGCGATCGCCGGGGCAAGATATCCTTCCCTGGCCAGGGCCTCTGTCCCCAGCAGCATCAGGTAATAGATCATCACTAATATGAAAGCGATGCTGAAATTTATCGATTTTTCCCTTCTGCGGGTGATTATCGCCAGAGGAAGCCCCAGGAGAATGAATACAAAAGAGGAGAATGCCAGGGATATCTTTTTATGGATCTCCGCCACCAGAAGGTTGGCGTCTTTTATCCCCTGTCTTTTTAAGTCCAGGATCGCAGCTTTTAGCTCCTGTATGGTCATATCCTTGGGTTTTTTCTCGATTTTGTCCGTCTCCGGCGAGGTCATTGCCAGGGTCATAAAATAGGTCTTGAAATTGAGCTTATAAAAGATTTTTGGGTTGTCCGGGTCAGGCTCGTCTGTGGTCCCGTCCATAAGCTTGAGCTTAACTATGTTCTTTTCCGGGTCGACGATGAATTCCCCTCTTTTGGCGGCGATGATCCGCGCGGGTTTATTCTCGCCCTGGGACTCATAAATGCGTATGTTGTGCAGCCGGTTCTCTTCTATGGAATAGATGAAGAGCTTGTATTTTTCAAAAGAATTGATGAACACCCCGGGCTCCAGCACTGCCGCGGGGTTCTTTATGCCTACCTGCATCAGGGTCTTTCTTGTCTCAAAATGCGCGTAGGGGATGACCCGATCGTTGATTATCACCATGAACAGGCTGATGATCAGGCCGACAATAAGCTGGGGGATGATCAACCGCGACAGCCCTATGCCGCTGGCCTTGATGGTCACTATTTCATTATCGCTGGAAAGCCGGCCCATGGCAAGGAGGATGGCGACCAGCGTGGAGATGGGCAGGATATAAATAAGCAGGGAAGGGATCATGAACAGGAAAAGCTTCCCCACGATGTAGATGTCTACGCCTTTATTGATTATCAGCTCAGCGATCTTTATCAGATTGCCTAAAAGCATTACGAAGGTCAGGACAGTGAAGGACATAAACAATGGCCCGACGAATTCTCTCAGGAAGTAATTTCTCAGTATCCGCATATGGTCAGCTCGCTAAGGTTAAAACTAAAACTTTATCCGCTCCGGCGTTCTTCAGGGCAAAGGCGGCCTCGGAAGAGGTCGCGCCGGTAGTCATAACGTCGTCTATTAGAAGTATAGACTTGCCCCGGATCGTTCCGGGGTCCCTAACCGCAAAACTCGCTTTTACGTTGTTGAAACGCTGCTGATCTTTCAGGTCTGTCTGTGTCCGGGTATGGCGGCAGCGGACAAGATTATCTTTCAGCACTTTCTTGCTGTATGCTTTGGCTATGCGATCGCTCAGGATAAGCGCCTGATTGAATTCCCGCTCCCGCAGCCTTGCCGGATGCAAAGGCACCGGGATGACCAAGTCCAATGAATCAATGGGGATCTTGTATTCTCGAATGAATTCGACCATGAACCCGGCGATCAGCGGGCCGAGGTAATCCTTTTTTTGATATTTGAACTGGTGGATAAGTTCTTTTATCGGCCCATCGTAAACGCATGGGCTGAATGCCCGGTCAAAGTGCAATGGATGCTTGATGCATCCGGAGCATAAATGTTTGCCGGGATCATCTTTATTCAGCGTCCTTCCGCAGATCCGGCAGAAAGGCGGCAGGTTCTTCTTGATCTGACCCCAGCATTTAAAGCAGACCAGTTCCCCTATCGAAAGAGCGTTAATTTTATTCCTGCAGACCAGGCATATCCTGGGATAAAGTATATCCCGCAGGCCCTTTAACAGGTCCTGCCAGAAAAACCCTGTTTTCTCAACGGAAATACCAGGTTTTCTGTTCAAGATCAATCCGCCCTCCGCAAGAACACATTGATATAATAACAATTAAATAGATATTTGTCAAAAGAATTGACAGTCGGGGGTTGCCAGAGTAGAATAAAAACCTATGGAAAACAACGATGTGAAAAAACTAAAAGAAAGGCTGGCGGCGCTTTTGCATAAGGACGCCTTAAAAAAAGGCAAATTCATCCTTTCTTCGGGCAAAGAGAGCAATTTCTACCTTGACGGCAGGATAATTACTATGACCCCGGAGGGCGTTTACCTTGTGGCCAGTATAATTCTGGAATGGATAAAAGGCGCAGATATCCAGGCTTTAGGCGGCCCCACTCTTGGGGCTGATCCCATAGTCGGAGCCGTGGCTGCTTTGAGCCATATACAGCAAATCCCCTTGAAGGCCTTTATCGTCCGCAAGCAGGCCAAAGAACACGGCACGCAGCGTCAGATAGAAGGTCCGGCTTTAAAACCGGGAGAACGGGTAGTTATAGTTGATGACGTGGCTACTACCGGCAAGTCCCTGGTTGAGGCCAAGGCCGCACTGGATAAGATCGGCGTGATAGTGGACCGGGCAATAGTCATAGTGGACAGGAATGACGGGGCCAAGGAAAATCTGGAAGCAACAGGTTGTAAATTACAGGCGATATTTAACATAAAAGAACTGGTTTAACCGGTGAAGATCAATAAGATTGTTATAGCCGGCGCAGGCCCTGCCGGAATGATGGCGGCTATCCGCAGCCGTCAACTCTCCCAAGACGTAAGCCTGATCGAGAAAAACCCCCTCCCGGGAAAGAAGCTGCTTTTAACCGGGAAAGGCAGATGTAACCTCACCAATGACTGCGACCTGGAAGATTTCCTCTCCCGGTTCTCCGCGAACGGCGCTTTCCTGCGCGACGCATTCAATAAATTCTTCGTAAAAGAGCTCATGGATTTCTTTACCCGCCGCGGCCTGCAATTGAAAGTAGAGCGCCAGGGCCGGGTTTTTCCTGTTTGCGACCGTTCCAGCGGGATCCTGGATATCTTGCGCAAGGAAATGGAAAAGAACAAGGTAAAGACCTATTACAAAACCGGATTAAAGGATATCGTTAAAGAGAATTCCCGGGTCAAGGCTGTATTGCTTTCAGACGGTAAGATCATCCATACGGATAAAGTCATCCTGGCGACCGGCGGACTGTCTTACGCCTTTACCGGCTCTACCGGCGAAGGGATAAAGTTGGCGCAAAGGCTGGGGCACAATATAATCGCCTGCCGTCCGGGCCTGGTCCCTTTAGAGGTAAAGCATGAGTGCGTACGGGAACTGGAAGGATTGACCCTAAAGAATATCCGGCTTAAATTCTTCACCCCGGGCAAAGATATTATTTCAGAGGTCGGTGAACTGATGTTCACCCATAACGGCATATCCGGTCCGTTGGTATTAACTTTAAGCAGCAGGATAGTTGACTGGTTAGCGGCTAAAAAAGAGGTTTTTGTAGAGATCGACCTCAAACCGGCTTTGTCCCCGGAGCAATTAGAGCAAAGATTGCTGCGTGATCTCAAGGCGAACCCCCGCAAAGGCCTCAAGCATATACTTAAGGAAAGCCTGCCTTTACGCTTGATCGATGTTTTTATCCGTTTAGGGGAGTTGGACCCGGAGAAAAAAGGCAATCAGATAACCCAGGGAGAACGGTTTAAGATCGGCCGGTTATTGAAGGCTTTATCCTTTGAGATAAAAGGGACCCTGCCTCTTGAAGAAGCTATGGTTACCCGCGGCGGCATATCGTTAAAGGATATAGACCCGCGGACCATGGAGTCGCGTATCATAAAAGGCCTGTATTTTTGCGGAGAGATGATCGACCTGGACGCGGATACGGGGGGTTTTAACCTGCAAGCCGCTTTCTCCACGGGATATTTAGCCGGGGAATCCGCGGCACAAACTTAATTAACATAGGTAGCTAAGGGTTTTGTTATGCGGAAGGTATATTTAGCTTCTGACTCTCAAGCCAGGAAGAAACTTTTTCGTATATTCGGTTTAAGATTCAAGATCCTGCCCAGCGGCATAAAAGAACAGGCATCCCCCCGCAGACTTTCGTATTCCCAGCTGGTTAAGAAGAACGCCGAGCAAAAGGCGTTAGCCGTATCTCAAAAAGTCAAATCCGGCATAATCGTAGGCGCGGATACGATCGTAGTCGACGGCAAGCGCATTTTCGGAAAGCCGGCGGATATCCAAGATGCCCGCCGGATGCTTAAAAGACTCTCGGGAAGCGCTCAATGGGTTTATACCGGGGTCTGCGTGATCGACAAGGACAAAGGGAAAAAGATCACCGCCTTTGAAAAAACAAAGATATATATGGATAAGCTTAGCGATGAAGAAATAAACGCTTATTTCCGCTATGTCTGCCCCCTGGATAAGGCCGGCAGCTTCGATATCCAGGGCAGGGGGGCGTTCTTTATCCGGCGCATCGACGGGTGTTTTTATAATGTTGTCGGATTGCCTTTAAGAAAGCTTTATTGGATATTCAAAAAACTCCATATAAAAGTTTTTATGTTATTTTTTATCCTTTTTCCTTTAACCTTTATCCTTTTGGGCGGCTGTTCCCCCGAGTATAATGTCGTTACCGGAAAACAGGAAAGCTTCTATTACTCTACCGAAAAAGAAGTCAATATGGGCAGGTCTATTTCCAAACAACTGGAGAAAGAATATAAGCTGGATGGCGACCCTTTGGTCCAGGAGCGGGTTAAAAATATCGGCAGGAAGATTGTCGCGGCCTGCGACCGCAAGGATATAGATTATACTTTCAAGGCGCTCGCCGATGATGAGATCAACGCCGTGTCCCTGCCCGGAGGATTTGTATATGTGAATAAAGGGCTGATCGACAAAGTTAAAGATGACGATGAGCTTGCCGGGGTCCTGGCGCATGAGGTCGGGCATATCGTGGCCAGGCACAGTATTAAAAAACTGCAGGGGGTAATGAGTTATTCGGTCTTTAATATATTGACCGTGGTTACCACGCGCTCCGCCGAAGTGGTCACTGCGGCGGATTGCGCGTTCACCGAACTGCTTATGGGTTACAGCCGGGAAGACGAACTGCTGGCCGACCAGCTTGCCGCCAGGTATATGAAGCTCGCCGGGTATGACCCCCACGCCATGATCTCTTTTCTGGAAAAGCTCCAGGAAGTGAACCGCAGGAAACCGTTAAGGCCTAAAACTTACTATAAGACCCATCCTTATGTGCCTGACCGTATCCGGGTGGTAAAACAGGAACTGGGCGAAAAGATGGGCTTCTCGGATTATATAAATACCGAACAAAAAACCCATGATCAAAGGTAATACGGGCCTGTTCAGGTCCGCGTCAATATTCTTGATATCCCAGGCATTGAGCAATGCCGGGGGCTTTTGCGCAGAATAACGCGGGTGATGATATGCCGGCAAAGAGAGATTTCAGCGATAGCCCGTTCGGGGTGTTGGAATTCCTGCAATGGGACCATGATTGGAACAATCATAAATATCCCGATGAGGCCAGCCTTCAAAAATGCGTCAGCCTGATGAAAAAGGCAGGCGTGGGGATCGTACGGATGGATTTTTTATGGCAGGATATCGAGCCTGCCCCTAGTAAATGGGACTTCGCCAAATACGACCGCCTGGTTGATCTGTTGACCGCCAATGATATCCGGATATTGGGTATATTGGATTATACCGCTGATTGGGCTTCGCCCAAGGCCAAATGGAACTGCCCGGATAGCGATCACCGCTCTTTTGTCAAATATTGCGTTAAAACGGCGCAGCGGTATAAAGACCGTATAAAATACTGGGAGGTCTGGAATGAGCCTGACTCGCGGATCTACTGGCTCGAGCAGGATGGGCTTAAGGATTATTCTTTGATGCTCAAAGAAGTTTATGCCGCTTTGAAAGAGGCCGATCCCGGCTGCGTGATATTGAACGGCGGACTGGCTAACGGGTTGTCCAGCGTGAATAAACTTTATGATAACGGCGCAGCGGAGTATTTTGATATTCTGAACATACATATCTTTGAATCGCCTCTGGATAAAGACGGGATAAAAAGAGCGGTTGCCTATATCAGGGCCTGCAACGCTGTAATGGCCAAGAATAAGGACCAGGCGAAAAAGATCTGGGTCACCGAAATAGGCTCTCCCGGAGTGGAAGGCGGCAAGCGGGTCAAGAATTGGTGGATGGGAGTTAATCCCGATGAAAGTCAGCAGGCGCAGTGGCTAACGAAGGCATATAAAAACCTGCTTAAAGAAGAAAAGGTGGAAAAAGTATTCTGGGCTTTTTTCCGCGACACCCGTAAACATTGGGATAACGGCATAGACTATTTCGGTTTAGTGCGTTGGGATTTTTCGGAAAAACCTTCCTTTAGGGCCTATCAAGATATTGCCAAAGACCGGCAAGAAGGTTATTGATCGCTTTTCTGCTCTGGGCTTTGGCGCTCTTCTTTGCGGTGAAAATAATCCTTATTCCTGATCAGGTAGATTATCGCGGCGATGTTTATGGCTGTGATAAGGCATAAAACGAAGAAAAATGCGTATTTGCCTGCGGTTAGCATTTCCGGGGTGACATCG
>JALOCB010000028.1 GCA_023227985.1 Candidatus Omnitrophota bacterium
TACCCCCGGGTTTTCCGATTTCTACTCCGAGGTCCTTTCCGGGGTGCGCGCTGTGGATAACGCCATAGTGGTCATTGACGCCGCCGCCGGGGTTGATGTCGGCACGGAAAAAGCCTGGGCGCTCCTTGAAGATATCGGATTGCCCAGGATCATATTTATCAATAAAATAGATAAAGAAGGCGTTGATCGCGATAAAGTAGTCGCCGATATACGGAACAGCCTTTCCCGGAACGCAGTAATTCTGAATTCCAGCAGCCTTGAGGAATTGATGGAGCCGATCGCCGAAAGCGACGACGCGCTTCTGGAGAAATACCTGTCCGAAGGAAAGCTTTCCCTGGAAGAGTTGAAGAATGGGTTGCATAAAGCGGTTTATAACGCCAAAGTCTTTCCCATACTTTTTGGATCAGCGGCTACTGATGCCGGGCTTGATGAGTTGATCCGGGCGATAAAAGATTATCTGGCCTGTCCGGAAGAAGAGACGCATATGCTGGTTCAGGATGGAGAGGTCTCTGCTTCGGGAACCTCGCCGTTTTCCGCGTTTGTTTTTAAAAGCATTGTCGATCCTTATGTGGGGCAGTTAAGCCTGGTGAGGATATTTTCCGGCAGACTGGCGGCTAACTCGACTTTTTATAACGTTACTCAAAAAACCCCGGAGAAGTTCGGCCATATTTATGTGCTGCAGGGCAAAGAAGAAAGGGCTGTTGACGCGGCCGGCTGCGGTGATATTGTGGCGATCCCCAAGCTGAAACTCACCCAGACTTCGGATTCCTTGAGCGATCAGGCGCATCCGGTAATTTTTTCCCCGCTGGTTTTCCCGGAGCCGATGATGTCAGCCTCGGTAAAGCCCAAAACCCGGCAGGACGAAGAAAAGATCTCTCAGGCATTGGCCAAGTTGGTCGCCGAGGATCATAGTTTTCATTTCCGGGTTGACCCGGAGACCAAAGAGATGATCATATCCGGTATGGGAGATCTCCACCTGCATGTGATGATCGGCCGGCTGAAGAAACGATTCAATGTGGATGTGGAGTTGGGTACGCCGAAAGTCCCGTATAAAGAGACCCTAACCCGGTCAGCCAAGGTGCAGGGGAAATTCAAGCGGCAATCAGGAGGCCGAGGCCAGTATGGGGATGTGTGGATTGAGGTGCATCCGTTGGAGCACGGCAAAGGTTTTGAGTTCCTTGATAAGGTTGTAGGCGGGGCTATCCCCCGGAATTTTATCCCTTCTGTCGAGAAGGGGGTGCGCCAGGCAATGGCCCAGGGTGTTATAGCCGGCTATCCGATGGTGGATGTGCAGGTTGTTCTTTACGACGGTTCTTATCATGATGTGGATTCTTCGGATATGGCTTTTCAGCGCGCCGGAGGCATGGCATTGCGTAAGGCCGCTCAAGAAGCCGGCCCCGCCTTGCTTGAGCCTATAATGGAAGTTGAAGTTTACATCCCTGAAGAATTCCTAGGGCAGGTATCCGGGGACCTTAATTCCCGCCGGGGCAGGCCCATGGGCCTGGAGGTTAAGGGTAAGATGCAAGTGGTCAAGGCCATAGTCCCTTTAGCCGAGATGTTCACCTATGCCAGCGATCTGCGTTCGATGACCCAGGGCAAAGGAAGTTATACCATGAAATTCGCCCATTACGAACAGGTTCCGGGAAAGATCGCCAGCCCGATCATCAGCAGGTATCAGGCGCAGTATAAGGAAACAGAGGAGTAATTAAGTTTACAGTTAATAGTTTCTAACTGACACCCGGCGCAATCGGCACCCCGCGCAAATGGATGCGCGGGTGTCCGTTTTGTGGTGGAAAATATGCGCCGGTGTTGTGTTTCTACACAAAGAGAGGATTTGGTTTAAATGAAAATCGGTATTTACGGCACGGATGTTTTTTCACAGGGCAAGGCAAATCTGATAGACCCGAGGGTCAAGGCCTTAAAACAGATGTTCAATTCAGCCAAAGAGGTCTATATACAGGTGGAGATAGTCAGTGATCCGGGAAAACTTATTGAAACCGACGGGATCATCGCCCCGGAAGCGAACAAGCTGGATATTGTGGTCAATGATATGGAATTCGTGGAAACGCGTATGTCCCGGGTCAACGACGATGTTGAGAAAGCGCTTCTGGTCCGTTTTAAGGAGCAGTTGGATAAAGAAGGGCTGCTTTGCGAGCTATCCTTGAGCGAAGATGAAAAGAAGGTCATATCCGGGTACTCGCTTTTAAGCATAAGGCCGGTGTTTCTGGCCGGCCCGGCGGATCTTGAGGAGAAAGATAAGCTTTTATTTGCTGCCTACACGCATTTCGGATACATAAGTTTTTTTACCTGCGGGGACAAGGATAGCCATGCCTGGGCGATCAGAAAAGGGGCTACCGCCTGGGAGGCCGCCGGAGCGATCCATTCGGATATTCAGAAAGGTTTTATACGGGCGGAAGCTGTCAGTTATTCCGACCTGATCGCGGATGGAAGCTTTTCAAAAGCGCGTTCGAACAATCATTTGCGCCTGGAGATGAAGGATTATGTGGTTCAGGATGGGGATATGCTCACCATCCGCACCAACAAGTAAACAGAATAAAAAAGGAAGGGAAAATGATCAAGATAAAGAGGGCTCTGGTAAGCGTTTCTGATAAAACCGGGATAATCGACCTATGCAAGACCCTGAACAAATTCAAGGTGGAGATCCTTTCCACCGGCGGGACCGCGAAGATAATAAGCCAGAATAATATCCCGGTGACGGAGGTTTCCGATTACACGGGATTCCCGGAGATGCTCGACGGCCGGGTAAAAACCCTGCATCCGAAGATCCACGGAGGGCTCCTTGCCCTCAGAGAGAACCCGGAACATATGAAGACCCTTAAGCTACACGATATAGGGCTTATCGATATGGTCGTAGTGAATCTTTATCCTTTCGAAAAGACCGTGAGCAAGCCGGATGTTACACGCAGTCAGGCAATAGAGAATATAGATATCGGCGGGCCTTCTATGCTGCGCTCCGCGGCCAAGAACCACCAATCGGTGGCGGTTGTTTCCGACCCGCAGCAATACCCCCGGATAATCGAAGAACTGGAGAAGAACGGCGGCGGGATAAACGAGTCATCCGCCCGGGAATTAGCTGAAGATGTATTTAAGTCCACTTCCCGGTATGACGGGGCGATATATAATTATTTAAGCGCGACCGGTGAAAAAACGGCTGGCGGTGACAAATTCCCTAAAGACCTGCGTTTTGATTTTGTGAAGGTCCAGGGATTGCGTTACGGGGAGAACCCGCATCAGTCCGCGGCTTTTTACGCGCAGAGCGGCTCGACAAAGGGGCTGGGGACCATAAAACAGCTCTGGGGAAAAGAACTTTCGTTCAATAATATCCTGGATCTTAACGCCGCAGTCAATATAGCCAGGGAATTCAGCGGGCCGGCAGTGGTTTTTCTAAAGCATAATAATCCCTGCGGTGTGGCTGAGAATAGAGATCTGCTAAAGGCTTATAAGGATGCCTGGAATTGCGACAGGCTCTCCGCGTTCGGCGGGGTATTGAGTATAAATCGAAAGGTCGATATGGCCGTGGCTAGATTGATAGCCAAGAGCGGGTTCCTGGAATGTGTAATTACCCCGGCATTCAGCCCGGATGCCCTGGGACTTCTGAAGGCGAAGAAAAACCTCAGGCTTTTGGAAATGCCGCGCATGCTCAGCGCCGCCGAAGGCCTGGATCTTAAGAGGGTGGACGGCGGGCTCCTGGCCCAGGACCCGGACAAGTTCACTCTGGATGAGAATAACCTGAAAGTAGTGACCAAAAAAAAGGTTTCCAAAAAAGATCTGGAGTCGTTGATATTCGCCTGGAAGGTAGCTAAGCATGTCAAATCCAACGCTATTATACTGAGCCGGGGGACCAAGACCGTAGGCATCGGCGCGGGCCAGATGTCCAGGGTTGATTCGGTATTCATTACCAAAAGAAAAGCCGGCAAACTTACCAAAAATTCCTGTATGGCGTCCGACGCCTTTTTCCCGAAAGATGACGCTGTGATCGAGGCCGCTAAAATGGGGGTCAGGGCCATTATTCAACCCGGGGGTTCTATCGCTGATACTGAGATCATAAAAGCCTGCGATAAATACAAAGTCGCGATGGTTTTTACCGGGATAAGGCATTTCCGTCATTGATAAACGGTTTTCAAGCCGGCCGCATAGTATTAAAATGACCTACCGCGAAGCGATTGAATATTTAAACACGTTCGTTAATTACGAAAGAAATACCACCTATCAGTATAAAAGCGCGTTAAACTTAAAACGCGTCAAAGGGCTGCTCGCTTGTTTAGGTGACCCCCAAAACGGGTTTAAATCCATCCACGTGTCCGGGACCAAAGGGAAAGGCTCGGTTTGCGCGTTCGCTGCCTATATCCTGAGAACTGCCGGCTATAAAGTGGGATTATACACTTCTCCCCATTTATATGATATCCGGGAAAGAATACGCATTTTAAAACCGTTAAGCGGGAACAACAGAAATCTGTCGTGCGCTGAGTTTGAAGGGTCGATCAGCCGGAAAGAACTTTCCGGTCTGGTGGCGGGATTAAAACCGATCCTGGATCAATACCGCAGGAACTGTCCATACGGACCGCTTTCGTTTTTTGAGGTATACACTGTTCTATCTTTCCTTTATTTTAAAGAAAAAAAGATCGACTTCGCGGTTTTAGAGACTGGATTAGGCGGCAGGCTTGATGCGACCAATGTGGTTGAGGCGGGGGTTTGCGGCATCAGTTCTATCAGCCTTGATCATACCAAACTATTGGGCAACAGTTTAACAAAGATCGCCGGTGAGAAAGCCGGGATCATCAAGAGAAACAAAGACAGGCATAAAGGCCGAAAGCCGGTTGTAATATCCGCTCCCCAGGTAAAAGAAGTATCCCGGGTGATAAGAAACAGGTGCGCCAAGGAAAATGCGGTTTTATACAGCGTGGGCAGAGAGATCCGTTACCGGGATATAAAACATGGATCTAAGTCCCAGCGGTTTGACCTTTTTGGGCTCCGGGGAGAATACCGGGATCTGCGGATCAGGATGTTAGGTGAACATCAGGTCGTAAATTCGGCTCTTGCCGTGGGCCTGATTGAAAGTCTGGCTATGCGCGGCCAGGCGAGGATCGAACGCAAGGATATAGAAAACGGTCTGGTTGCCGCCATCTGGCCGGGCAGGTTTGAGATCGTCCGGGAAGGTCCGTTGGTCGTGTTGGATGGGGCGCATAATGACGCCTCTGCCGGTAATTTAAGGGAAACCCTAAAGAAGACCTGCGGCGGCAAAGATATTATTTTCGTGTTAGGGATATCCCGGGATAAGGATATCGGGGGAATATGCCGTCAATTTTCTCCGGTCGGCAAAAAGTTCATCCTCACCAGGGCGGATAACCCAAGGGCTGCATATTGCGGACAAATACTTCAAAAACTAAGGTTATGTAAGCCGGGGGTCGCGGCGTTTTTATCGGAAAATGTGCGGGATGGTTTAAGGCTCGCTTTTTCCAAAGCAGGTAAAGGCGGGGTAATCGTAGTGACCGGGTCTTTATTTGTGGTAGCCGAGGCCCGGAGGATAATTTTAAACAACAAAGGTAAATATGGCCAGGCAAGATCTTAATGACACGATCGCTGCGATCGCCACTGCTGTAGGCGACGCCGGAATAGGGATAGTGCGTATAAGCGGGGCGAACGCATTAAACGTAGCTGACCGGGTTTTCTTTTCTAAAAACAAAAAGAGGCCGTCGGAACATAAGACCTATACTATGCATTACGGCTGGGTGGCCCGGGATGGAGATATCATCGATGAAGTGATCCTGACCATTATGCGCGCGCCTTATAGTTATACCCGTGAGGATGTTGTCGAGATAAATTGCCACGGGGGGATCGTTTCCCTGCGCGATATATTGGACCTTGTTCTGGACAATGGCTGCCGGATAGCCTTCCCGGGAGAATTCACCAAAAGGGCGTTTCTGAACGGCAGGATCGACCTTTCCCAGGCAGAGGCGGTCCTGGATGTGATAAAGGCCAGGACAGATTCCGCGTTAAAGATCAGCGTGGAGCAATTAAAAGGTTCTTTATCCCGGCGTTTAACCGGCATCAGGGGAGCTATCCTCGATCTTTTATCCGTATTAGAGGCGGATATCGATTTTCCCGAAGACCATGCCCCCGCGGCTGATTTTTCGGGGATATTGAGCGGACTTAAAGAGGTGGATAGCCGATTAAAAGAGGTTTTATCCGGGGCTGATCAAGGCAGGATATTCCGCGAAGGCATAAGCGCGGTGATCTGCGGGCGCACCAATGTTGGGAAGTCGTCTTTATTGAACGCGCTTCTGAAACAAGAGCGTTCTATTGTTACCGCAGTAGCCGGGACTACCAGGGATACCATTGAGGAGATCATAGATATACGTGGTATCCCGGTACGGATAGTGGATACCGCCGGAATAATCAGCCCGCGCGATTTGATCGAAAGAAAGGCTATCCGCCGGACTAAAGCTTATATAGACCAGGCTGATCTGGTTATCCTTATGTTCGACGGGAGTAGGCGTCTGGTCAAAGAAGACATCATTTTGATGAACAAGCTTAAGAGCAAAACGGTCCTGGCAGTGATCAATAAGCTGGACTTGAAACAAAAAATAGACAAAGAGCGTATTTCCCGGACGTTCGGAAAGGCAATAGAGATCTCCGCAAGAGGGGTTAAGAATATCGATGCCCTGGAAGAGGCGATAGAGCGGATGGTTTATAAAGGCGAAGTGCGTTCAACGGGTTCTGTCGCCATCAGCAATCTCCGGCATATCCAGGAACTCAAAAAAACAGAAAAATTTATTGCCGAAGCTATGGATTGCGCGGATAATAGATTATCGGCAGAATTCATTGCCCAGGATATGAAAGATGCGGTAGGCTGCCTGGATGATATATTAGGCAAGAGATTCACAGAGGAATTACTGAATAAGATCTTTAGCAAATTTTGCATAGGCAAGTGAGAGGACCGATATGGATAAGAAAAAGATAGAGAAAGCGGTAAGGGATATTTTGGCCGCTATAGGCGAAGACCCGGGCAGAAAAGACCTGTTGGCTACCCCTCGGCGCGTAGCTGAGATGTATGAAGAGATATTTTTCGGCATAAATAAGGACCCGTCCAAAGAGCTGGAAGTGATTCTTGATCAGAAACACGATGAGATCATTCTTTTGAAAGGGATCTCTCTTTACAGCATCTGTGAACATCATCTCCTGCCTTTTACCGGAAGGGCACATGTCGCGTATATACCTAAAGACGGCCGGGTCACGGGCTTAAGCAAATTAGCCCGGGTGGTTGAGATCCTCGCCCGGAGGCCTCAGGTGCAGGAGCGATTAACCACTCAGATCGCTGATATTATAATGTCAAAACTCAAACCCCAGGGCTGTATGGTGGTTATTGAAGCGGAACATATGTGTATGTCAATGCGCGGGGTAAAAAAACCGGGGACTTTTACCGTGACTTCTGCGGTAAGAGGGATTTTTCAAAAGAATGAAAAGACCCGTTCTGAGGCGTTGGCATTAATGAGGGCTTAATATGAAAGAAAAGAACAATACCGATGTTGTTTATGCCCTGGCGGATTATAAGCAACTGGTAATGGCCTATAAGACTAAATATGCGCAGTTGTTGAAAGTTTCTGTCTTTTGGAAGATATCTTTTGTGTGGCTGGGTGTTTTTCTGGCCTGCGTGTCCTGCGCGCTGTTCTTTTTATTTAACGACGCAAAAAACCAACTGACCCAAAAAGATAAGGCTATCGATCATCTTAACATCCGGATAGAAAGTATTTCCGCGGAGCTGGCCGGATTAGCGAAGGATCTGGCTTCGGCGCAGGCGGAGATCCGGGATAAAGATAAGATGATCCGGGGGATGGAAAAGAATATGTCCACAAACTCCAAGAAATTGCTGGAAAAATTACTTAAGAGCCCGGATCGTCCGGACAATAATACGTCTGTTACTCGAGCTAAGTGAACAAGTCCCGCGGTAAACTGTGCGGTTTTACGCGAAGGCGATAAAAAGGAGCGCGGCGATGGATAAGGACGGCATGAATAAGAGGAAGGCTGAACGGTTAAGGGTTAATCTTTCTATCGTTTACCGGATAAATAAGCCGATAACCTTGCGGATGATGATCGGGAACAAAGAGGTCAGGACAACTATGTTCGACCTTAGCGGGGGAGGGCTTTCATTATTGACAAGCCGTAATATTCCCTCAGGCGCGATGTTGTTGATGAAATTCACGCTGTTTAAGGTCGAAACGGACGACGTCAGTTTTTACGGGCCGATGGAGATACTCGGCGAGGTGCGTTACAGCACCCATCTGGCCGGCAATGAATACCGTTTGGGCATAGCCTTTAAACGCATTTCCGGACAGGATAAAACGGAGATAGAGGGTTTTGTGAAATCCACCAAGACTGTTTAAGCGATTGTATGAGCAGACGGAGAGAGGTATTCAGGTGAGCGTAATTTTTACAGGGGGCTTTAGATGGCGGATAAAAAACAGATAGTGATAATCGATGATGAGGAGGATATCTGCAGCTTTACTAAATCCATCCTAGAGCGGACAGGGGTTTATGAGGTTGGGACCGCAGTAAAAGCGCAGAACGGCATAGATCTGGTTAAAGAAAAGCTCCCCGATATGATCATCCTTGACGTTAATATGCCTGATATGGACGGCGGGGAAGTCGCCCGTGCCCTGAGGGAATATAAACTTACCAGCAATACCCCGATATTGTTCCTTACCGGGCTTATGCGCAAATCTGAAGCTGAGGATGCTTCAGGTAGGATCGGCAAGAATTTCTATATGGCTAAACCCGTAATCCCGGCCGAACTGATAAAAAAAATCGAATCGATCCTGGCTAAATAGGATAAATTTACCTGCCGCTATTTCTGAGCTCTACTCTGCGTATCTTTCCGCTGATGGTTTTAGGCAACTCCGTGACAAATTCAATGATCCGGGGATATTTATAAGGCGCGGTTATTTTTTTAACGTGATCCTGGAGCTGCTGCACCAGTTCCGGGCAGGATTTGTAGTTTTTAGTCAGGACCACGCTGGCTTTTACGATCTGGCCGCGTTCGGGGTCCGGTACAGCGGTTATCGCGCATTCTAAAACAGCCGGATGCTCTAATAAGGCACTTTCAACTTCAAATGGGCCTATCCGGTATCCGGAGCTTTTTATCAGGTCGTCGGAGCGGCCGACGAACCAATAATAACCGTCTTCGTCCCGCCAGGCCATATCTCCAGTGTAATAAATACCGTCATGCCAGACGGATTTGGTAAGTTTCGGGTCGCGGAAATAACCGTCGAACATCCCGACCGGTTTTTGCTTATCGGTGTGTATAGCTATCTGACCCTCTTCTCCTGCCTGGCAGGATTCCCCCGCGTCGTTTATAAGATCGATGTCGTATCCCGGGGATGGTTTGCCCATTGATCCGGGTTTGGGTTTCATCCAGGGATAAGTGGCGATCGCCACAGTGCATTCTGTTTGTCCGAATCCCTCCATAAGTCTTATCCCGGTGAGTTTAAGGAATTGGGAATAGACCTCGGGGTTCAAAGGCTCCCCTGCGACCACGCAGTATTTAAGACCCTTTAAATTATACCGACCGATGTCTTCTTTGATCAAATAACGGTAGATCGTAGGAGGCGCGCAGAAAGTAGTTATCTCGTACCTGGATATCACCCCAAGCAGGTCCCTGGGTATGAATTTATCATAGTCATATACAAAGACCGCGCTGCCTGCAAGCCATTGCCCGTAGATCTTCCCCCAGGCTGCCTTTGCCCAGCCGGTATCCGCCACTGTTAGGTGCAGACCGTTAAGCGCCACGTTCTGCCAGTATTTAGCGGTGAGTATATGCCCGAGCGGGTAAGTGAAGTTATGCTGGACCATTTTAGGCATTCCGGTTGTCCCGGAGGTGAAATAGAGCAGGAGGATGTCGTTGTTCTGAGAAGCGTTTTTTCCCGCGGGGCGTAAGAATTTATCCGAGGCCTTTTCCAGTTCCCGGGTGAAATCGACCCATCCGGGATGTTGCTTGCCGACGCATACCTTGTGTTCCAGCGTGGGGGAATCTTTCTGGGCGGCATTGATGTTATCGATCACTTCCGGTTCGTCGCAGGAAATGATCATTTTTATCCCCGCGGCGTTATTCCGGTATATTATATCTTTGGTTTTTAAAAGATGTGTGGCCGGGATAGCTATGGCCCCTATTTTATGCAAGGCCAGCAAACAGAACCAGAATTGGTAATGCCGTTTCAAGATAAGCATGACCGGATCGCCTTTTTTTATCCCCAGCCCGTTGAGCAGATTGGCGGTTTTGTCGCTGAAATTTTTTATCTCGCCGAAAGTGAATTGTTCTTCTTGCCCTTTATCGTTGCACCAGACCAGGGCCTTCTTGTGCGGGTTTTCCCGGGCGATCCTGTCGGCCACATCATAGGCGAAATTAAAGTTGCGAGGGACGATGATATTTAAATTATTCGCAAAATCTTCGTAGGAATCAAAATGTCCTTTTACAAAGTTGTTCAGCATTTCAGTTTACCCCGTGTGTTATAAAATAATGGCAAGGAACCTGGCGGGCTTGTTGTTTTGGGCCACCATTGCGTGTTTTATCCCGGAATCGAAGTATAAGGAATCGCCCCGTTTCAAGACGAGTTCGTGCCCGTCAAGGATCACTTTAAGCGTGCCTTCCAGGACATGATCAAATTCCTGCCCCGGATGGGTGTTGAATTTTATCCGGGTTCTGCGCGACCCGGGTTCGACGGTGACCAGGAATATTTCGGCTTTCTTGCGCGAGAAATTATAAGCCAGATCAAGGTATTTGTATTCTTTTCTCCTGTCCACCGAAGGGGCTGTTTCTTTCTTGACCAGGCAATAAGTGTGCAGATGGGGCTGGCCCCCGGTTAAAAGGGCGGTCAGTTCGACGTTGAATTTGCGGCTGATCTCGTACAGGAAACTTACCGGGATGTCGCTTGTTCCGTTCTCGTATTTGCGGTAAAGGCCTCCGGATACTTTTAATTCCCTGGCCAGGTCGCCCGGAGGGATCCCTGATATCTTGCGCAGTTCTTTGATCCTTTCGGCTATCTGTTTTATTTTATCCGACATTATCTCTCCCGGTTAATGTTTTTATATGCGTATAATACCATTATATCCGCGCCGGTTTTTTGTTCAAGGGATTTTGAAAAATATGGATATTGGCCGCCGCGGGATGTATAATAGACCGAAAGCCGCTATATATCCATATTTAAACAATTGCCGGGGGAAGATATGCTGTGTAAGAGGTGCGTATTGCCGGAATTCAGGCCGGATATCTGGTTGAATGAACAAGGCGTATGCAATATTTGCGCGGATTACGAGAAGCAAAAGAGCGCAGCAGGCAATCCGGGGCTGTTGGAATCGGAATTAGTTAAGATCATTGGCAGATACCGGGGGAAGGGCAGATATGATTGTCTGGTAATGTGCAGCGGGGGCAAAGATAGCACCTTGGGGTTGTATTATATGAAGAGAAGATACAAGATGAACCCTCTGGCGTTCACATTCGATCACGGATATGAAAACACCGGGGCCTTGGTAAACATACGCAACGCCGTTGATATCCTGGGAGTTGATTGGTTGTATTTGAAGTCTGATTTTATGAAAGGGATTTTTCGCAAGATTGTGGAGACCGGGTCTGCGGCGCCTATGTGTCATCTTTGCGCGATCTGGTATATGAGGCTGGTTTATGATACGGCTGCCCGTTATAACATCCCGGTCATTGTGGCGGGATGGACCAAGGGACAGTCAACCGAAGGCAGTGAGAGCGGCGGGGAATATTTTACGATGTCTTCCGCCACAAAGGGTTTTATTCTGAAACATTTACGTTGCGATCCCTCGTATAAAGATTTTCCACTGAGCATGAAAGAGGCGATAAAAACAGCGCGCGGGAGTTCGAAGATCGTCGCTCTTTCCCCGCATTGGTTCCTGCGATACGACCCCTGCGAATCTCAGGAGGTCCTGCAGAAAGAATTGAAATGGTCGCGCCCCGCTTTAAGCTATCCCTTGAATTCCACTAATTGCATGATGAATTTTGCCAGCGTTTATTTGACCATGAAAAATTTCGGGTATACGCATTATCACATAGAAATGAGCAAACTTATAAGAAAAGGCGAATTGTCGCGGGACGAAGCGCTGAAACTTCTGGAAATCAATTTCGGTAAAGATCTTGTTAATTCGATCCTAAAAAGTATCGGTTGCGCATTGGCATAATGAACCGGCATATGAACGTGATCCAGAGCAAGATTAAACGCGGAGTTCGTGCGATACAAAAAGGTCTGATTGTCGCGCTCCTTTTCGTCTTGTACATTCTCGGTTTCGGGGCGACTTTTATCCTGTTTAGTTTATTCAATTTCTTTCACCCGGGATCAAAATCCCAGGATATGGATTCGTTTTGGGTTGAAGCGGCAGGGTATGACGAATCTCCGGATGAACTGACCAGACAATCATAGGGAGGCGGTGCATATATGGGGAAAATAGGTTACATCCTGAAAGAAATGTTTTATATGATAAAGAAAAACAAAATGTATTTCATCGCTCCTTTGCTTATTATCCTGGCGCTGCTCGCATTTCTGGTTTATTATATCGGTCCTCCCGTTATCATCGCTTTTATTTATGCCGGGGTATGAACATAAAGATCGCAAGAGGAGCCATTTCTCGAGAATGAATATACTCGGCATATCATGTTTTTACCACGATTCCGCCGCATGTTTATTTAAAGGCGGGAAGATCGTTGCCGCTGAGCAAGAGGAAAGGTTTAACCGCCGCAAACATTATCCGGGGTTCCCCATCCAGGCTATTAATTTCTGCCTTCAGTCGGCGGGCATAAATATTTACGATATCGATTATATAGGTTTTTATGAGAAACCTTACCTTAAATTCTCCCGGGTAGTAACTAATCACCTGCAGTCCTGGCCTTTTTCGCTGAAGAATTTCTTAAATGTGATGCCGGGATGGCTTGAAGATAGATTGATAATGCCGGATGTGTTTCAAAGAGAGCTGGGGTTTAAAGGCAAAACAATATTCATTAAACATCATCTTGCGCATGCGGCCAGTTCGTTTTTTGTTTCTCCTTTTGAGGATGCGGCTGTTTTTACCGCTGATGGAGTCGGCGAGTGGTCGACGACAAGTTGCGGCTTTGGCCGGGGGAACAGGATCAGCATACTTAAAGAAATAAATTATCCGGATTCCCTGGGTTTGCTTTATACCGCAATTACCACATACCTTGGATTTGAGGCGTTGGAAGGCGAAGGAAAGGTTATGGGGTTGGCCGGGTACGGCAGGCCGGCGTATTTAAGTGAGTTCCGGAAGATGGCTGTTGTCAAGCCGGACGGAAGCTTTAAACTAAACCAGGAGTTTTTCGGGTTCTTTAACCAAGGCTCCCGGATGTATAATTCAAGATTGTTGAAATTGTTGGGAGCGGATAGAAAGCCTGAAAGTGAAATCGACCAGAGGCATTGCGATATAGCCGCCAGCCTGCAGGAATTCATTGAGGATAGCCTTATAAAGATCGCCAATAGGCTGTATGAGGAAACAGGGAGCAATAATCTTTGTCTGTCCGGCGGGTTGTTTTTGAATTGCGTCGCCAATCAGAAGATCCTTGAAGAAACGCCGTTCAAAAAGGTGTTTATCCAGCCGGCCGCCGGGGACAGCGGCGGGGCCTTAGGGGCAGCAGCTTACATAAACAATGTGATTTGCGGGGATAAAAGGGAATATGTCATGTGTGACGCCGGGCTTGGCCAGGAATACCCCCGGGCGCAGATAAAACGGATCTTGGAACTGAGGGGTCTTGTATTTAAGGAATTAGATTATCCTGATCTGGCTAAATATGTGGCCCGTAATATCTCGCAGGATAAGATCGTGGGTTGGTTCCAGGGGAAAGCTGAGTTCGGCCCCCGTGCTTTGGGGAATCGTTCCATCCTGGCAAATCCTTGCAATCCGAATATGAAGGATTTGTTGAATTCCAAGGTGAAAAACAGGGAATCTTTCCGGCCTTACGCGCCTGCGGTGCTGGAAGAGAAAGCCGGGGATTACTTCTGGCTCAAGGATCTTTCTCCGTTTATGTTGTTAGCCCCGCAGGTAAAAGAGGATAAAAAACATCTGATACCCGCGGTTACGCATGTGGATGGGACTGCAAGGGTGCAGACCATTAATAAAGATGTAAATCCGAAATTCTGGCAGTTGGTCAGGGAGTTTGAAATTATTACAGGCGTCCCGGTCTTAATAAATACTTCTTTCAACCTGAGAGGCGAGCCGATCGTCAATTCTCCGGAAGAGGCGATAGACAGTTTTCTGAAGACAGGGATGGACTGTCTGGTTTTGGGGGATTTTATAGTAGAGAAAAGCTTGATATAGCTGCGGATCGATCGAAACATTATGGGAAATAATAACCCGGCCAGGCCGGCGAAAAGACTGAAAACAAGAATATTCCTGGTTATATCAGGGGTGTTCTTATCATTTATCCTTTTGGAGATGGGACTGCGCGTATCCGGGTTTATCTTTTCGGCTTGCCAGGAATGCCGGAACAGGTCCGCTCTAAGAGGGAACGGCGTTTACAAGATACTCTGTCTCGGGGCGTCTACCACTGCCAGACAATACCCTAAACCTTTAGAGGCGATCCTGAACGAACGCAATACGGGGATCAGGTTCAAGGTCATCGATAAAGGCGTTATCGCTACCGATACCGACGGGATACTTTCGCAGCTTGAAAAAAATCTGGATATATACCGTCCGAATATGGTTATAACAATGATGGGGTATAATGATAACCGGATAATGTATTATAAAGATATTCCGGATTCGGACAACGGATTGTTCCGCAATTCCCGTGCGTACAGGCTTTTTCGGTTGATCTATACATATGTATTAAAGAAACTGAAGAAAGAAGATGTTTATGGACTGGATCTTTCCGTAGCCCCAATCCGGCGCTTTGGTATGGGATATACGAGTTTAGGGGGGCATTACTGTGAACAGGGGGATTTGGTCAAAGCCGAGCAGGCGTATAAGAAAGCCATAGAGAGCGATCTTGATAAAGATGAGGCATATGTAGGTTTGGGCCGTATTTATTTCAAACAGGGTAATTGGGCTGATGCCGAGAAGGTGTATAAAAAAGCCATAGAATTGAACCCTCGAAATGACAAGGCGTTATCCTGGATGGGCAAAATGTTCAATGATCAAAATAAGCTGGTTGAATCGGCCGGATTATTGCAGAGAGCGATAAGGGTGAATCCGAAAAATTGGGAGGCATATGTTGATCTTGGCTGTGTTTATCGAAAGCAACGATATTTTAACGGCGCCGAGAAATGTTTCGTTAAAGCTTTAGACCTGCGCCCGTATAATGAATGGGTTTGTTCTGAACTCGTGGAGATCTATAAATATCAGGGGAATTTCCAGCAGGCGGAGAAGATGCTTAAGGAATATGTAGAGCGTAATCCCGGTAATGATTGGGGGTACAAGATCCTGGGCTACCTTTATAAAGAGATGGGGATGACTAAGTGCGCAGAAGAATGCAATAGGAAGCTGAGGGAATTCAACAAAAAAGAATATGCCCCCCGCACTATTCGTAATTATAACAAGCTTAAAGATATACTGGAGGCGCGCAATATAAGGTTGGTTTGTATGCAGTATCCTATGCGTAGCCTGGGGCCGTTGAAAGAGATATTTAAGGACACCGGGGGAATGATATTTGTGGATAACCGGCGGGTATTCGCTGAAGCAATAGAGAGGGATGGGTACAAGACATATTTTTTAGATATGTTCGGGGGCGACTTCGGACATTGCACCCCTCAAGGCTGCCGTCTTATGGCGGAGAATATCGCCGGGGTTGTATTAAAGGAGTTGCGCGTTAAATAGCGGATATTTAACGCGCGCAATAATCCTTGCGGATGAACGCGGTTAATGTAAATTCATTAACAAAACGCCAAACCTTTAATTTATGGCCAAAGAAAAAGTTATAGTAGTTATGCCGGCTTATAACGCGGCGTCCACCCTGGAGAGGACTATAAACGATATTCCTCCCGGCAGTGTCGACGAAATTATCCTTGTGGATGACGCGAGCCGGGACAATACCGTAGATATAGCCAAACGCCTGGGTTTGACCGTTGTCGAGCATCAAAATAATCTCGGCTATGGAGCCAATCAGAAGACCTGTTATGGATTGGCGTTGAGCAAAAAAGCGGATTATGTGGTAATGATACATCCGGATTATCAATACGACAGCCGGCTGATCAATTCCGCGATCGATATCTTGAGGCTGGGAGTCTGTGATGTTCTCCTGGGGAACCGCGTCAGGACGAGAAAAGAATGCCTGGCGTCAGGGATGCCATTGTATAAATATCTCGCCAACCGGTTCCTGACTATTATCGACAATTTTGCCCTCGGTCAGAATCTGGGAGAGTTCCATTCGGGGTTCCGGGCTTACCGCAGGGGGGTATTAGAAACAATACCTTTTCATAATAATTCCGATGATTTTGTTTTCGATGCGCAATTATTGATCCAGGCTGTCCATTTTGGATTCACTATAGGGGACATACCCATACCGGTGCGTTATTTTAAAGAGGCGTCTTCTATCCGGTTATGGCGCAGCGTGATCTACGGGCTGCAATCTTTAGGGGTTTTAACGGTTTTTTACCTTCACCGGCTGGGCCTTATAAAATCACCTCTTTTTAACCCAAAACAACCCCGTGTAAATGATAAGATATAGAGCGGCGTTTTTATGCGCCATTATCCTAATCTCCGGATTTTTCGCTGTCTATCCTTGTTTAAAGAACGGTTTTGTCAATTGGGACGATGATAAATATCTGACCGAGAATCCCGCTGTCCAGAATTTATCCCTCTCTGCTGTAAAAAAAGCGTTTACCTCTTTCTTTGCCGGGAATTACCATCCGCTGACCATGCTGTCGTATTCAATCGAGTTCCAGGCGTTCAAGCTTGCCCCTTTCGGGTATCACTTGACAGGGGTGGTTCTGCATTTGCTTAATGCCCTGTTAGTATTCTGGTTGATGCATATGCTGACCGGTAAAGTCCGGGTGTCTTTTATAGTAGCTGTTTTGTTCGTTGTGCATCCGATGCATGTGGAATCAGTGGCATGGATCTCCGAGAGAAAAGACCTGCTTTACTCGCTCTTCTTCATATTGTCGATCATCGCATATTGTTATTACCTGCGCGAAGGCGCGAAGAAATTCTATTTTTTGTCTTTGAGCGCGTTCATCCTGTCGCTTTTGTCCAAAGCGATGGCCATAACCTTGCCTGTAGTATTGATCCTTGTGGACTATATTTCATACCGGGATGCCGGGAAGAGGAAGATAGCGTTTAAAGAAAAAATACCTTTTTTTATTCTGGCTTTTATATT
>JALOCB010000029.1 GCA_023227985.1 Candidatus Omnitrophota bacterium
TTCACCGACTATCCGTGCGACTGTCCCCGCGTCCTGTAACGGAACGCCCAGGATCACCGCGATAGGATAAAATACATAGCCTAAAATATTCTGCAGGGTCCAGACAAAGCTGATATGGAGAAATTTATTGATCCCGGACCCGAACCAGCCCAGGGCCAGGTCAAAAATCCCGAGCAGGCCCAAAACCGCAATAAGCAGCGCAGTGATCCCGACGATCATCCTTACGCCGGCGTTAGCCCCGTTAATAATAGCCTCGAACAGGTTGTTATCTTTCTCATAATGCGGCTGGATATGCAGGCCTAAAGTCTTAGGGTGGTCTTTTTCAGGACAGATAAGCTTGGACATTACCAGAGCCGCGGGAGCCGAGAGTATCGATGCCGACATCAAATGCCCGGCAATGGTCGGGAATTGGCCTTTAAGGCTGAAAATATATAAAGCCATGATATTCGAGGAGACCGTGGCCATGCCCGCGGTCAAGACCGTGCATAATTCCGAACGGGTCATATTATCCAGGTGCGGCCGGATAGTCAGGTTGGATTCTATGCCTAAGAATATGTTGCTGGCGCTCGCTAAAGACTCCGCCCCGGATATACGCATAAACCTGGTGAATAAATACGCGAATCCCCGGATAAGCATCTGCATTATATTGTAAAAGTAAAGTATGGATATCACCGCGGAAAAAAAGATTATGGTGGGAAAGGCCTGGAATGCCAGGATAAATCCCAAAGAGGGTTCTCCGTTATCGCCGACACCTCCTACAGGGATGGCTAATCTTCCGAAAACAAACCTGGCGCCGGCTGCCGCCGAATCCATAACCTTGATAATGATGCCATTAAGAAAAAGGAATAATTTTGTCCCTGCCGGGAACGCGAAGATAAAAGCCGCCCAGATCAATTGCATGGCCACAGCCCAGCCAATGACCCTCCAATTCAGGTTTTTCTTGTCATTGGAGAAAGACCAGGCCAAGAGCATCAACACCAATATGCCCAAAAGGCTCACAAGATTATAAATACTCATAAAGCGCGCTTCCGGCAGAGATCGATTTCATCACAGATCAATTGATTTAACAAACAACCCTTTCATGGTAATGCGTATGCAATAGCTGATGCGACCTCTCTCCTAAAGGCTTAACCAGGAAATCTTTATATAACGCCATTACCGCCGGGTTCTCATGGGACTTTCTCACCGGCTTATTCTTGTCTTCCTGATAAATGGCCTCTTTTCTCTTCTGGCGGATCGCGGTGTCCGTGGGAATAGGCTGTCCGCCGCCGCCCAGGCAACCGCCAGGGCAGGTCATTATCTCAATGAACGCGTATGGCGACTTACCGGCCTGTACCTCGTCCAATAAAACCCGGGCATTGCCCAGGGAATTCGCCACAGCTACCTTTAACGACATTCCGTTTATGTCAACCTCGGCGGTTTTTATCCCCCGCAATCCGCGCACACCCTCGAAATCCAGATTTTCCAGGGTTTTTCCGGTCAACACCTCATAAGCCGTCCTTAACGCGGCTTCCATTACCCCGCCGGTAGCCCCGAAAATGACTGCCGCTCCGGTAGATACGCCTAACGGCTCGTCAAAATCCTCGTCCTCAAGAGCGATAAAATCGATCCCGGCTTCTTTGATCATCCTGGCCGCTTCCCGGGTAGTCAGGACATGATCCACATCAGGGAAGCTTTCTTTATCCTGCCATCCTTTTTTATCTTTCCAATACTGAAAGGCGCTGTTCATTTCCGGACGCTTTGCCTCGAATTTCTTGGCGGTGCAGGGCATTATCGAGACCACGCTTATATTTTTCGGGTCCAGGCCTAATTTCTCGGCGTAATACGTCTTGGCGATAGCCCCGAACATTTGTTGAGGCGATTTACAGGTGGAGATATGTTCCAAGACCTTAGGATAAGCGTGTTCCGCGAATTTTATCCAGCCCGGAGAACATGAGGTGATCAAAGGAAGCACTCCTTTATTCTTGATCCGCCCGATCAACTCGCTGCCTTCTTCCATTATGGTCAGGTCAGCGCTAAATTGAGTATCAAAGACCTTGTTAAAACCCAACCTGCGCAAGGCGGCGGCCATTTTCCCGGTGACCAGCGTGCCCGCGGGATAACCGAACTCCTCGCCTATGCTGGCCCGAACCGCAGGCGCGGCCTCAACGACCACGAATTTTCCCGGATCGGCAATATCTTTCCAGACACCGGCGATCTGGCTGTTCTCTACCAGCGCGCCGGTGGGACAGACCAAAAGGCATTGCCCGCAATTGACGCAATCTACATTCCCCATGCCCTTATCCATAAAAGTTGATATCCTGGTAAGCTTTCCCCGGTTCATCGAATCAATGGCGCTTACAGTCTGGATCTTGGCGCATACAGCGATACATCTGCGGCATAAAATGCATTTATTCGGGTCGCGGATGATCGAAGGCGAGGATGAATCGATCTCCATCTCGAGCTTTGTTGCTTTCGGGAAACGCACCTTCCTGATCCCCATATCATAAGCGATCTTGCGCAGTTCGCAGCTCTGATTGCGATCGCAGACAAAACAATCCTTGGGATGGCTGGCAAGAAGCAGTTCGAGATTCAGGATCCTGGCCTTACGCACCCGCGCGGTATTAGTGAATATTTCCATTCCTTCGGCGACCTTAGTCACGCAGGAACGCAAAAGGCTCTTCGCCCCTTTTACCTCGACCAGGCAGACCGAACAAGCTGCCTCTTCGCTGACGCCGTCAAGATAGCATATAGCCGGGATCATAATGCCGTAAGACTGGGCGGCCTTTAAGATATTTGTCCCTTCCTGGACCTGGCAGCTTTTCCCATCGATCTTAATATTCACCATAGTCTTCTCCTTTACAGGGGACGGTTCCTCTTAATATAACCCTTTACAGCGCATTACATTATAACAAGCCTCTTGCCTGTCAAAATCAGGCATAATTTGTAAATACCGTGTTCACAACCTCCAGACAGCTAACGAGTTAGAGAACGAGGAACCGTCCCCTAGTCGCTTTTGACGTCGCAGCGCAGACAGCGCAGAGTTTCCAGGTGCGCCTGCGTCTGGGAAAGCCCGGATGATATCTCTTTGAAATTCAGATGCCGCTCTTTTACCTTTAACTTCATCCCGGTCTGCTTCTTCGCCAGAGCCGGATTCATCGGCACCTGCATAGGATAATCGAATTTCTTGAACAACCGGCCGAACCTGTCCTCACCCATCAACGCCTTATCTATTTGTTGGGCGGCATTCTTTCCGTCCGCCATAGCCTCGACCGCGGTTGCCGGGCCCATTACCAGGTCGCCTCCCGCGTACACTTTGTCAATGCTGGTGCGCAGGGTAAAATGATTCACCTGGACCGTGCCGTTCTGGTTCAAGACTATTCCAAAATCCTGCAGGAACTGGGCGTCAACCCGCTCGCCTATTGCCAGCAGAACCGTATCACATGGTATTTCATAATACTCATCCGTGGGAACAGGCTTTCTTCTGCCTGAGGCGTCGAAATCCCCGGGGATCATCCTGCTCACCTTGAGCGCCCGGACATTGCCTTTTTCATCGCCCAATATCACCTTCGGGGCGGCGTAAAAAACAAAATGTATGCCTTCGCGCTCAGCCTCAAAGAGCTCGTCTTTATTAGCCGGCATATCTTCCTTGTCCCGGCGATAAACAATGGTCACTTTTGCCCCGAAACGGTGCGCGGTGCGGCCGGCGTCGACTGCGACATTGCCCGCCCCGATGATCAAAACATTTTTCCCGATATTCGGCTTATGCTTTTCGGATACAGCCTCCAGGAACGCTATGCCGCTGGCCACCCCTGAAAGGTTCTCCCCCGGGATTACCAGGGACATGTTCTTATAAGCGCCGGTAGCGATGAATACCGCGTCATGGGCCTTGTTTATCCGACGCAATCCTTCGGTATCTATTTTCCGGCCTAACTTGAACTCCACGCCGAACTTCTTGATAAACCCTATTTCCCTGGCCAGGATCTTTTTAGGCAACCGGTATTCCGGGATACCGTAACGCAATACGCCGCCTGCTTCGGCATTAGCCTCAAACAGGGTTACCTTATGGCCTAAGCGGGCCAGATAGAACGCAGCGGTCAGTCCGGACGGGCCCGCGCCGATGATCGCGATCTTCTTATGCGTAGGCGCAAGCGTTTCTTCAACCAGCTTTTTCAGCACGCTTTTTTCTTTGCCGGATCTATAAATGCTATCCGCCACATAACGATGGACCTCGCCTTGTGAAACAGGCTCATCAATATCTTCCCTGCGGCAGCGCATCTTGCAATGGAAATGGCATATCCTTCCGCTGGAGGAAGGGAAAGGGTTATCCCTGTAGATCGATTCAAACGCCTCTTTAAGATTGTCTGCTTTAAGCAGGGAGAGAAAACCCGGGATGTTCATATGCAGAGGACAGCTGTTCTCGCAGGGCGAGAGGAACAGGTTCAGGCATACCCCGGCGTCGCAATGCTTGGCCTCGATATGCTGATCGTATTCTTTGCGGAAATATTTAAGGGTGGTAAGTATGGGATTGGGCCCGGTCTGTCCAAGCCCGCAAAGCGCGGTATCTTTTATACCCTCGCCAAGCTCCTGCAAATATCCGATCTGGCCGGGATCGGACTTGCCGTCGCTGATATCGCGCAATATCCTTAACGCCTGGAACAATCCTTCCCTGCAGGGGGTGCATTTTCCACAAGACTCGGAAGTGGTGAACTCCGTGAAATAACGGGCCACGTCCACCATGCAGTTATCCTGGTCCATTACCACCATGCCGCCTGAACCCATTATCGCGCCCAAGGCGTTCAGTGATTCATAATCCACCGGTGTGTCGAACAGCTCCACCGGTATGCACCCTCCCGAAGGCCCTCCGGTCTGCACTGCCTTGATCTTCTTGCGCGTGCCTGTGCCGGCGCCGATATTATAAACCAGCACTTTTATCGGCTGGCCCAAGGCTAATTCGACCAATCCGGTATTTTTGATCTTTCCGACCAGCGAAAAGACCTTGGTCCCCGCGCTGTTGGCTGTTCCAGTGAGGGTAAACCACTCCCCGCCTTTAGCGATTATCACCGGGATATTGCACCAGGTCTCGACGTTATTTATCGTAGTAGGCTTATCGTAAAGTCCGCGCTGCGCGGGAAAAGGCGGCCTGGGCCTGGGCCTTCCGGGCTTGCCTTCGATCGAGGCGATCAACGCGGTCTCTTCGCCGCAGACAAACGCACCTGCGCCTTCAACTACCCGCAGGTCAAAACTGAAATTCGACCCCAGCAGGTTATTCCCCAATAAACCGTATTCCCTGGCCTGTTTTATCGCCTCTTTCAGCCTCTGGACCGCGAGCGGATATTCAGCCCGGATATAAACCACTCCTTCATCAGCCCCCATGGCGTACGCGCCGATGATCATTCCTTCAATGAGCATATGAGGATCGGACTCGATCTCATTGCGGTTCATATAAGCGCCAGGGTCTCCTTCATCCGCGTTGCAGATTATATATTTCTTGTCGGCCTGGACCTGCCTCATTAATTCCCATTTTCTGCCGGTAGGAAATCCCGCGCCGCCCCTGCCGCGCAGTTTGGAATTCTTTACCTCGGCGATCACCGCCTCAGGATGCAGCCCGGAAAGAACTTTATATAAAGAACTGTACCCGCCTACGCCGATGTATTCCTCGATATCCTCGGGATTGATCAGGCCGCTGTCACGCAGCACTATTTTTTTCTGCCATTTAAAGAAAGGCACTTCATTCCAAAGAGGAATATCCGGAAAACCTTTACCAAAAAAAGCCTTGCCGGTCAAATGATCCCATTCCTCTATCCGGCATAAGGCGAGCTTCTCCGGGATCCCGCCTTTAGCGATGCTATCGACTATAACAGGCACGTCTTTGACAGTCACTTTATGCAAAATGACCAGCGGTTTTCCCGGAATATGGATATTCACCAGCGGCTCCTGCGCGCAAAACCCGAAGCATCCGGTCTTTACCAGAATGGCCCGGGTTTTCTTTTTCTTCAGAGCCTGGCTGAAATTTTTGAATACTTCATCCGCGGCGTTGCCTATGCCGCAGGTGCCTAAACCCACAGCCACCCGGGTTATTCCGGGCAGATATTTCTTAAGGCCGTTATCTTTAACGCGGTTCAACCCATCAAGGCCGGTGATCTTCATGCTGAGCCCCCCTTTGATCTATCCTGCTTGCCCCGGGCAACGCGATTGACTATATCCTTGAGCTTGTTCTCGGTCATATGGCTGTATATGGTCCCGTCGATCTCAACCACCGGGGCCAGGGCGCATTGCCCGAAACAGGCCACGGTCTTCAGCGTGAATTTATTGTCGGAGGTGGTCAGGAATATCTTCTCGCCCTGCCTGGATTCATCCTCATGCAATCCCAGCATTTTTTTTAGATATTCCAGCAGGTTTTTCGACCTGCGGGTATGACAGGCTGTCCCCGGCAGATGATTATAGAATGATCGCCCTGGGGTTTAAGGTTGAAGAACGCGTAAAACGTCACAACGCTGTAGATCATGGATAAAGGGATATTGGTCTTGCGGGATATATATTCGAGCGTTTCCGTGGGAAGGTATTTCTGTTTATGCAGGCCTTGCACTTCTTCGAGCAGCCCTAAAAGCTCTCCGGGGGTTCCCCGGCACTTCTCGATCACCTGGTCAATGATCTTGTTATCCACCATGTTCCGAGGGCTGCTCTTCATTTACGGTCCTCCTTGATAAGGAGATACTTTATGAAATAAGTTTTTTAGATCATTTTAATTTATTTCCGAGAGTTGATATACGCATCGATGGCCTGCGCGCCCTTTCTGCCGGCGCCCATGGCAGTAATAACTGTCGCCGCACCGGTAACCGCGTCCCCTCCGGCGAATACGCCGGAGATAGAGGTCAATCCCTGTTCATCGGCCTTTATCTCGCCGTGCCTGCCGACATTCAAACCCGGGGTGGTCCTGGCGATGATCGGGTTCGGGGTATTCCCGATGGCCACAATAGCTTCGTCTATGTCAATAATGAATTCGGATCCCTTCACCGCTATCGGGCTTCTTCTGCCGGAGGCGTCCGGCTCGCCAAGCTCCATTTTTATGCATTCAACCTGCTTCACAAAACCCTTCTCATCCGCGATGTAACGCAGAGGGTTGGTCAACAGCCGGAAATCTATCCCTTCTTCGCGGGCGTGGACCACCTCTTCTTCCCGGGCCGGCATTTCTTTTGCCGACCTTCGATAGATAAGGTAAACGTGTTTAGCCCCCAGCCGCAAGGCGGTCCTGGCGGAGTCCATGGCCACATTGCCTCCGCCGACCACTGCCACATTCACGCCTTTTTTGACCGGCGTATGGTATTCCGGGAATTTATACGCTTTCATCAGGTTGACCCGGGTAAGGAACTCATTGGCCGAATATACGCCGTTAAGGTTCTCTCCGGGAATGCCCATAAAATTGGGCAGGCCCGCGCCTGAACCCACGAATACCGCAGCATACCCTTCTTTGAACAATTCCTCGATGGTCAAGGCCCGGCCGATAAGCATGTTTGTGGCGAAAACCACGCCTAATTCCTTGAGCAGGTTTATCTCGCTCTCCACTATGGCCTTGGGCAGCCTGAACTCCGGGATCCCGTAAACCAAAACCCCGCCTAATTTATGATAGCCTTCAAAGACGGTGACCGAATATCCTTTCTTAGCCAATTCAGCGGCGCAGGTAAGGCCGGCAGGGCCGGAACCGACCACAGCCACTTTCTTTTTGCCGGCGGAGCCGGAAGTTTGAGCCTTTTTATTTTCTCCGCGGTTATTCAAGTCCCAGTCAGCCAGAAAACGCTCCAGCCTGCCGATAGAGATCGGATCGCCCATCTTGCTCATCACGCAAAGCTTCTGGCATTGCTCTTCCTGCGGGCAGACCCTGCCGGTAATGCAGGGCAGGGAATCATTTTCATGGATGATATCGATCGCTTTTTGAAAATCTTTTTCCTTAAGCGCTTTAATAAAAACAGGTATATTTATGTTCACCGGGCATCCTTCCACGCATGGGCTTTTATGGCACTGCATGCAGCGGGACGCCTCTTTTAACGCCTCTTCCTCATTATAACCAAAAGGGACCTCGTCAAAATTCCTGATCCGGTCCGCGGGTTCCTGCTCGCGCATATGCACTGCTTTTTTCTCTACAGCCATTTTATTCCCCCTGTTTCTTACACTGGCAGCTGCATTCCTCTGTCTTATAAGTCTCGAGCCTTTTCATCAACAAATCAAAATCCACCTGATGGCCGTCAAAATCCGGGCCGTCCATGCAGGTAAACCTGGTTTTATCCGCAACATTGACCCGGCACGCCCCGCACATACCCATGCCGCAAACCATCAGGGAATTCAGGCTGACAATGGTCTTGAGCTTACCCCGGGTAAGCTCCACTACCGCCCGCATCATCACTGGCGGTCCTATGGCGAATACTATATCAACCTTGCCTGCCGCCATTACCTCTTTAAGCAGGTCGGTGACAAACCCTTTGCGGCCATAAGAGCCGTCATTGGTGGCGATAAGCAGATCATTCGATACCGCCTTCATCTTATCTTCCCAGAAGACATGTTCCTTGGAGCGGTATCCGATTATGGAAGTAACTTTATTGCCTTTTTCCTTTAAAGCCCGGGCTAAAGGATAAACCGGAGCAACCCCTATGCCTCCGCCCACAACTACGGCATGGCCGAAGTTCTCTATCTCAGTAGGATTTCCCTGCGGCCCTAAAAGATCTAACAGGAAATCGCCCTTTTGCATCCCGGCTAAAAGCGTGGTAGTCTGGCCTGCCTCCTGAAAGACTAAAGTAACAGTCCCTTTATCCCTGTCAAAATCAGCGATGGTCAAAGGCACGCGCTCGCCTTTTTCGGTTACCCGGATAATAACGAACTGGCCGGCGCGGGCCTTTCTGGCAATGAAAGGCGCTTCCATAAGGACATAATGCATTTTCGGGCCTAACGTGTATTTATCCAGTATCTTGAACATTCCTGACCTCTTGGCTGGCAGTTAAAGAATAATTTGCATTTATTATATTTTAAACAAAAGGTTTTTGCCAGATAATTTTTTAAAAAGCTGTTGGCGGACCACGATGCTCCTAACCTATATGATCACGGGTGATCTCGAAGGTGTCCAGGGCGATCTGCAATTCTTCATTGGTCGGGATAACATATACTTTTATCCGGGAACTGTCTTTGCTGATCAAAGACTCTTTTCCCGAAGCTGCAGCCTTGTTCTTTGCCGGGTCTATCTCTATACCCAGATTTTCCAGGCCGCAAATGCTTTCCGCCCGGATGAACGCGTTATTCTCGCCGATGCCGCCGGTAAAAACAATGGCGTCGGTATTTCCCAAAGCCGCCAGATAAGCGCCTATGTACTTCTTCAAGCGGTAACAAAAGATGTCTATCGCCAGTTTCGCCCGGCTATCGCCTTTTTCCCTGGCCTCGATCAGATTGCGCATATCATTGCTTATCTCGGAAATACCCAGCAAACCGCTCTGTTTATTTAAAAGGGTGTTCAACGCCTCGGGGGAATAACCTTTACCGGCCAGATATAAGAGCACTGCCGGGTCGATATCGCCGGAGCGCGTGCCCATAACCAGCCCCTCCAGCGGGGTCAACCCCATGCTCGTATCCGCGGAACAGCCGCTCTTTACCGCGCAGATGCTGCAGCCGTTGCCCAAATGACAGATAATGGAATTTACTTTAGCCGGTTCGAGGCCCATAACCGAGGCCAGCTTGCGGCTGACATAACGGTGCGAGGTCCCGTGAAAACCGTAACGCCGGATCTTGTATTTGCGGTACAACTCCGAAGGAATAGCGTAACGATAGGCGTAATCCGGGATGCTGTGATGGAACGCGGTATCGAACGTGGCTACCTCAACCGCGTGCGGCAGGGATTTCTTACAGGACCTGATCCCTATGAGATTAGGGGCATTGTGTAAAGGCCCAAGGTCCATATACTCCTCGATGACTTTCTCTACCCGCTCATCCGCTATTACGGATTCAGTATAGACCTCGCCGCAATGCAGGACGCGGTGCCCTATCCCGGTTATTTCGTCAACGGATGAGATGACCCCCTGCTGCGGGTCGCTGAGCATCTTCAGGATGAAATGTATGCCTTCCTCGTGGTTGGCGATATGGTTCTTTATCTCAAAGCTGCCGCGAACGCTCTTCTGGAAATACCCGGATGATCCCTCGCCGATCTTCTCAAGCAAACCTTTAGCCAGGACCTTTTCCTGGGGCATTTCAAAAAGCTGATATTTGATGGAAGAGCTTCCGGAATTGATAACCAGGATTTTCATCGGTTGTCCTTTTCTTTAAAAACTTATTGATATGTGGCCAGCTGCTTTATCCTTTTCAACATATTCGGATGGGTGCTTAACATCTCAAGCATCCTGTCGCCGACACCCAGCCTGATCTTTTTGGCCCTCACCGCCAGGAGCTCGGCTGAATCGATCGTGCCGCTTCTATCCTTATCCAGGGCTTTAAGCTCGCGTATCTCATCCATGGCCCGGGACGGGTCATTGGCGAAAAACGCCTTTAGCCCTTCTGTCTCCTTTAATTCCTCTTTATCCATCCTGGCTGAGCCGTAAACCAGCTTATATAACGCCGAGGCCAAAGCCTGCGGACGGCATCCCAAAAGGATCGCCCCGCGGTCGGCGAAATATTCCCGGATCCTCGACGCGTACAACACCAAAAGGTTGGTGATGAAATAAAACGCGAACGCGGCTACCCCGATAAGGGCGGTATTGCCGCTATTCCTGTCGGAGCTGCGCCGGCGGCCGTAGAAAAGGAAATTCCAGGCCAGCCGATAAAAGATCATCGGGATCACCGATAAGATCGTGATGGTCAACACATCCCTGTTCTTGATATGGCTCATCTCATGGGCCAGGACAGCCTTTAATTCCTCGTCATCCAAAAGCCCGAGGATACCCTGGGTTACGCAGATCCTGCCGTCTTTGACCCCTCTGCCAAAAGCAAAGGCATTGGGTATGGCTATCTGGGCGATGCCGATCCGCGGCATAGGCAGCCCGGCTTTGATCGCCAGGCTTTCCACCATTTGGAAAAGTTTGGGATTATCCTGGTGCTTCAGGTATTTTACCCGCATAGTCCACTCAATAAGCATCGGGCCGATCATATACTGGATGAACATCAGGACCAATGAAAAGACCAGATAAAGATAAAAGTCGTTTATCCCGGCGTAAGTCCCGAGCATTACAACGACCGCGTAGATGATCCCGAATAAAACCGCCAGCAAAACGCCCATTTTCAATCTTAATTCGAACATTTAAAAACAACCCTTCTATTTTATCACGCGGGCCTTTATAGTGAACTTATATGCCGGATTGGCCGGATCATCGGTATTCACGTAAATGAACTGATGGACATCGCCGTTGTAGCCGGTGGTCTTGAACTCCACGTCGATCGCCGTGCTTTCGCCTGGCGCGAGGCTCTTCCTGGCGATCTTTGACACAGTACAGCCGCAGGAGGTATAACTGCCGGTTATATTAAAAGGTTTTTCCGATTTGTTCGTAAAAATGAACTCGTGTTCAACAGGCTTTCCCGCCTTTACCGCGCCGAAATCCCAGAGATACGGGTCAGCGGATTGAACCTGCGCGGCCTGGCCATCCGCCTCATCTAACGGTTCAGCCTGGGCGTAACAGCCGGCTAATACCGATAAAAAAAAGCATAAACCGAACAGGGCTTTCATCCTATCCCCTCCAAATAATAAACGCACCGAGGCTGAAAAATAAGGCCGCCATCAATATTTTAACCGCCAGGAAATTCTTTTTCAAAACCCGTGAGAAATCCTGCGAGCTTGCCCCCATCATACTGAAAACAAATACCGCTACCAACGGCAGGATGAACATCAGGTTATACAATAACAGGTATCCCCACGCCTGCAATTTTATCGGCGCGGCCTTCAAAACAAAAGCGATCGTGGGCAAATATACCTGCCCGGTACAAACAGCCTCCAAGATGGAAACCAAAAATCCGGAGATCAAAGCTGACAGGACAAGGCTGAGAATATGTTTTTGCGAAACCGGGACAACGCCGTCCTTGGGCTTTCGGTAATGCCTGCCGATAACCGCGCGGATCCGGTTCTTTACCGCCTGCGGCAGCTGCAAAGACATCCCCTCGGTATTGCCGGTTCTCTTGTATTTCAGAAAATCCCAAAACGCCAATACCGCCAGGCACAGGCTTAATCCGCCTACCGCCAGATTAACCCCTCTTCTTATTATCCAGAAACCCTTGAGGCTGTAGAAAAAACTGAATAACCCCAAGCCCAGCAATAGGTACGTAAGAAATACCGCGAAGATGAAAGATACCCCGATAACCAGCAATTCTCTTCTGCGATATCCCTGCAAAGCCAGGAATGAAATAAAAAAAACTATCACCGTAAAGGCGCAGGGGTTGATTCCGTCTATAAGCCCGGCGGAAACCACGGCCAGAGGGGTAAAACCAAGAAAATAACCAACCAGGTCCACTTCAGGATTATTCGCGGCGCTGCCCGGGGAAACAACCGACGCCTGAAGTATAAGATCATCCAACCCGCTGGTTATCGCCTGTTTTCCGCTTAAAAATTTCCCGGCAATGAATATTACCGGAACGCGCAACTGCGCTGTTACCTTATATCGCTCTTTCAACCCCAGCAGTAATTTATAGTTCTCGATATCCGCGATATCCCGGTATTCGATATCGATATTATTTTTATATTTCTCCCGGATACCTGGCAGTAATTCGTCCCTTACCTGCGCACATTCATGGCAGGTAACCGAATGAAAAAGGACCAATTTGGGCTTTTCCGTGGCTGGAGCGGCGGATAAACCGGTAGCTATACACAGGGAAAACAGATTAAGGATGATGATCTTTTTTATCATTACGGAAGGGGATGAACTACCGGGCTGCCAAACTACTTTTCATAAGTGGCTATTATCTTCAGGACTTCCTTTTTATCTTTGGCGTTCTTCAGGCGATCCACGATGAATTTATCTTTTACCAGGTGCGCGATGTCCGCGAGGATCTTAAGATGCCCGCCGACATTGGCTTCGGATGAAGCGAGGATGAAAAAGATATATGTCTTTTCTCCGTCCAGCGCCCCGAAATCCACTCCCTGGCTATGCCTGGCGAACCCGATTATCGAATTATTCACCTTGTCGGACTTGGCGTGCGGGATAGCCACGCCGTTGCCTATGCCGGTAGAACCCAGTTTTTCCCTTTTCAGGATAAGGTTAAGCAGGGTTTTTTTGTCCTTCAACTCCTTGGACTGGCCGATAAGATCGAGCAGCTCGCCGATAAGTTTAGTCTTGTTAGTTTCCTTAAGGCTCAGGTTTATATATTTCTCTTTTAACAAAGAAGATAACTTCGTGTTCGCACAAGCGCTCGCTGCCACTGCTGGCTCCTTCCATTAGAACTATGCCAGCCGGTCCCTATAAAAAACTTATTCGACCGGTATGACTATTTTCTGGCCTACCCGTAATTTCTTAGGGTTCTTGATCCTGTCTTTATTCAACTCGTAAAGGTATTTCCAACGGTGTCCGCCGCCTAATTTTTTCTCGGCGATTATCCACAGCGAGTCACCTTTTTTGACGGTATATTCTTCAGTATTGACCTTGATTTCGCCTTCAATAGTCTCTTCGGTTTCCTGGATATATTTGCCTTCCTCGACTTGAGTAGCGTCCTCAGGAATGTTTGACGCGGGCTCCTGCCCCTGAATGGCGCTTTCCGGGGTCGGAAGCATGACCTCTTCTACCTCGGCGATCATAAATTGGGCGTTGCGGTCTTTTTGCATACCCACCAGGTCGGAGACCGGGGCGATCGCGTCCAGCTTGCCGCGGCTGATGATCTTAATGCGCTCTTCTACAATACCGTTATCAAGCATGAAATTCTTCACGCTGGCGGCCCGTTTCTGGCCCAGCCGGATGTTGTAATTCTCCGGGCCGCGGACATCGCAATTGCCGGTAATAAGGATGTTAGCGCCGGGATTCTTTCCCAGGGTCTTTACCGCGTCTTCCAGTATCCGAACAGTGTCATCCCTGAGGCTGGATTTGTCGTAATCAAAATACACCTTGACGTTCGTTATGATCTTCTTGACCAAAAGTGACGGCCTTAATTCCTGAGGTTTTGCCGGCGGCAGCTCCTCGGATTTATAATCATAGATGATCTTGTTTAAGTAGACATAACCTCTGTTACCCCAAAGCTTTGCGCTTCCCGGCTGACTTGGCCACCACCAATAGCCGCTGCGGCTTTCGTCTTTTACCGGCTTAGGCTGGGCGTCGGTAGGCCACCAGGCGAATTTCTTCTGCATTGCGTCCATCTCCGCTTGCCTGCGGGCTTCGCGGTCAGAGGCGCATCCGGAAAGGGTTAACGATAATAATGCGATAACCGATAATATAAAAAGTCTTTTGCGCGTTTTATTCATTGCCATCACCTCGCTTGTGATTAGTAATACACCTGTTTTTTTAGGATAGTTTTGGCGGGAATATCAGTCAAAAAACCCTGTTTTTCAGCAATGCGTTTTACAGAAGTTATTATAGGTCAAAAAGCGTTTTTGTCAAACAAATTAAACAGGTGAAAAACCGTTAAAACGGATGAATTTACCTTCGGCGCGTTTTTACCAAAAGCCTGAGTATTTCCAGGTAGAGCCAGATCAACGTGACCATTAATCCGAATGCGCCGTACCACTCCATATATTTGGGAGCATTTGCCTGGGCCCCTTTTTCGATGAAATCAAAATCCAGGACCAGGTTCAGGGCAGCGATAACCACCACGACCGCGCTGAAGATTATCCCCATAAGCCCGCTTTCATGAATGAACGGGATACGGACGCCGAAAAAACCCATTCCTATATCCACTATATAAACTAAAGCGACAGCGCCGGTAGCGGCGATTACCCCCAGTTTAAAGTTCTCCGTGGCTTTGATCAAGCCGGATTTATAAGCCATTAAAAGGCAAAAAAGCGTGCCGAAGGTAAGCCCCACAGCCTGTATAACTATACCCGGGTATGACTTTTCCATTAGAACTGACAACCCGCCCAGAATAAACCCCTCGACCATAGCATAGACAGGCGCGGTTACCGCAGACCATTCTTTCTTGAAAACAGTGACCAGGGCCACGACTAATCCAGCGATAGCCAAAAGCCAGAACCAAGAAAGCAGTTTAGCCGGATTGGCCCAACTCCATACCGCGGTTAACAGCACCAAACCCAGCAGGAACAAGGTCTTATTCACCGTTCCCTGGATAGTCATAGCCAACGCGGGATCAACCGAACCGGCTTTAGTAAAGATATTGTTCTTCAGGACAGGATTGCTTGAACGTTCCATATACGCCTCGCTTTTAAATTTTCGTTGTTATTTCACTGATTATATCACACAAAACCGGCATAGAAAACAAAAAAACCGGCTCTTATGAACCGGCTTTTTATATTAAACCTACCGTGGCAGGTGGTTTTAACCAAAAAACCCGGCAAACCTATGCCAGGGCTTTTTGCGACAACCACCGTTTTGGCAACGCAGCCTCCCGAATTACGGGACTGTCGCTTTGCGCCCCGGCATTACTGCCAGTTTGCCTTTAACACAGGGTGTTTCTTGTTGCAATTAAGTATAACACATAGCTGCCGGATTACAAGGCCGCGGTTAGCTTTATTTTAATTTCTTAGCTGTCCGGCGGACAGCTTTAACCATACGGTCATAAGCTTGTTGTATAGTAGCCCCTTCAGTAAGGTTATCGCCGCATATCGCGGCGTATCCCTTGCGGTTCTTTATTTTGAAGGCCTTAACTTCTAAACTGCCTATCTTCATACAATTCTCCTTGAGTAGAGATTCAACACCGGTGCATATTCCGATTAGTGCCAGGTATAATAACGCAACACTACCCCATTGCATCAGTTATTATTTTATAATGTTTTCCGTATTTGAACAATTCAATATTTTAGGACGCGACTACATAGTGCTCAGACTAAACATAAGGGCTATCCGCGTTTCAATCCACGCGCCCACGCGGGGCGCGACATAGCTTCCGGGGCAAGACATGGCGGCATCCTGGGTTTCAATCCACGCGCCCACGCGGGGCGCGACTCTGCGGCGGTTTGGACTACATCTAAGCCGGTTTGTTTCAATCCACGCGCCCACGCGGGGCGCGACATGACTTTACTGATGATGGTGGGGCAGTAAAGAAGTTTCAATCCACGCGCCCACGCGGGGCGCGACTCAGCATTCGTAACACTAAAAAAGGAGGAAGCGTGTTTCAATCCACGCGCCCACGCGGGGCGCGACTTGCCAGCGCAAGTGGTTAAGCGTTGAGGATCAAGTTTCAATCCACGCGCCCACGCGGGGCGCGACATAGCATCATACAAAGCTTTACCATGTAAATTAGTTTCAATCCACGCGCCCACGCGGGGCGCGACTTTATTTTTTTGGGAAGTATATATATAAAAGAACGTTTCAATCCACGCGCCCACGCGGGGCGCGACCATATCGTATATGAGCTTGCGGATATGCTAATTTGTTTCAATCCACGCGCCCACGCGGGGCGCGACTAGATATTGGCTGGCTTCTCCTTCTGACGCTGTTGCGTTTCAATCCACGCGCCCACGCGGGGCGCGACCCAAATATATACGCTATCCGAGGAGTAATGAGAAGTTTCAATCCACGCGCCCACGCGGGGCGCGACTATGTTCAACGCTGGGTTTCGTATGTGCTTGTTTGGTTTCAATCCACGCGCCCACGCGGGGCGCGACCTCTGGTTTTATATCTTCTCCACAACCTAAATTAAGTTTCAATCCACGCGCCCACGCGGGGCGCGACCTGAAATGCCTCATCTTCTGACCGGGGAATGTTTAGTTTCAATCCACGCGCCC